>JBKPFI010000306.1:0-4929 GCA_046728775.1 Actinomycetota bacterium
GATCGCAACCGACAACAACCCGAGCTCGCCCTTCTACGGGCGCACGTACGTCACGTGGACTGCGTTCGTGTCGCACTCGGGGGAGTACGTCGAGTCCGCGATCATGGAGACGCACAGCGACGACGGCGGCGAGCACTGGACGGCGCCCAAGGAGATCTCGGGCTCGAACAGCGCCCTCTGCACCTTCCAAACGGAAGGCCCGGCGAACGAGTGCGACGAGGACCAGGCCTCGGTCATCACGACGAGCCCCGACGGAACGGTCTACGTCGCATTCATGAACAGCCAGAACGAGGCGACGTGGGAGCCGGGCGAGGTGTTCGAGGACCAGTACCTCGTCGTCAGGTCGACGAACGGCGGGCGCACGTGGTCCAGCCCCCGCTTCGTCGCATCGATGGAGGACGGCTCCCGCGACTACCCGATCAACGTCGACGGACGGCAGACGCTGACCGGCTACCAGGTGCGGGTCTGGGGCGCCGGCAACATCGTCGCCAGCCCGACCGTCAACGGCCTCCTGTACCTCGTCTTCTCGGACAACCGGAACGGGACGCACGACGTCGACGACCCGGTCACGAACTCGGACGTCTTCATCGTCACCTCGACGAACGCCGGCACGACGTGGAGCGCTCCGTCGCTCGTGGACACGGCTGCGGGTGACCAATGGTTCCCGTGGGTCGACGTGAACCCGGTCAACGGCAACGTCGGCGTGCTGTACCACGACCGTGGTGACGCCAACGGCCCGACCTACACCACGGCGCTGGCCGAGGGCCAGCCGAGCTCACTCGCGAAGACGACCGTGAGCACTGTCCCGTCGAACCCCGTGCTGTCCGAGTTCTTCCAGGCGGGTGTTCCCGGGTGCGAGTTCTGCGCGACGTTCCACGGCGACTACATCGGGCTCGCGTACGGCAGCGACGGGCACGCCAACGCCACGTGGACCGACATGCGCGACCCGTCGCCGTTCACGGCGGGCCTGTTCTCGCAGTTCATCTACTACGCGCGCAGGTAACGCCTTTAGGGCGGGGGCAGCGGAGACGCGGCCCCCGCCCCTAACCGTCGCGTAGCGACCGGCTGAAGCGCGTGAGCGCGTGCCATCGTCTGCGGGACGGTTCAGATCAGGCCCAGAGCCGCTTCAGGCGCCTACCAACACTTAACCCAACCCATGCGAAACCGTTGCCCTGGCTTGGGGCGGGGTTTGACGGTCGCTCGTAGGTTCGTGAGGAACGGTTTCCACGACCTATGGGAGGTCTCGAGATGAAGCGCATCACCATCCTTCTGGCGGCTGCAGCCCTCGTGCTGACCGTCTCGGTTCCGCAGGTGCTGGCCTCCGGCGGCAGCAGCACGCGCATCGTGCTGAAGGCGGCGAAGGCATTCCCGGCCGCGAAAGGGGTCGGCCAAGTTCAAGGTCGCGGCGGAGGAGCGCGAGCTCCAGGTCGAGGTCGAGCACATCCGCCGGCTGGCCGGCAAGCGGGTCGTCATCTTCGTGGGCGGCAAGAAGCTCGCGAGCGCGAAGGTGAACCGCTTCGGCGCGGCGGAGATCAACCGCAACAGCGATCGCGGCCAGTTCGTCCCGGCCGTGCGTACCGGCACCTCGGTGAAGGTGCGGACCGCCGGCGGCGCCCTGATCGTCAGGGGCTCCTTCTAGGCTGCCGGACGGTAGCGTCCGCGGCGATGCCGCTCCACCTCGGCCTGATCCTGCCCAACTACGGAGAAGGCCTCGAGGCGGAGCGGCTCGCGGCGGCCGCCGTCGCCGCCGAAGAGTCGGGCTTCGACTCCGGCTGGGTGACCGACCACCTCGTCGTGCCGGAGGAGCACGCCGGCGTCTACGGCTCCATCGCAGAGGCACTCGTGTCGCTCGGCTACCTCGCCGGCAGGACGCGGCGTCTCGAGCTCGGCGTCTCGGCGCTGATCGTGCCGGCGCGAAACCCGCTGGTCGCGTTGAAGCAGCTGACGACGCTGGACTTCCTCTCGGGCGGCCGGATCGTGACCGCGGTCGCGGCCGGCTGGATGGAAGGCGAGTTCGAGACGCTGCGGGCGCCGTTCGAGCAGCGCGGACGCCTGCTCGACGAGTGGCTCGACCTCGTGACGTCGGTCTTCGAGCAGATGCCCGGCCGCGTGCGCTTCGAGGGCGACCTACTCTCCGTGGACGGCTGGCTGGCGCCGCCGCTCGTGCGGCCGGGCGGGCCGGAGCTCTGGGTCGCCGGGGTCTCGCGCGCGACGGTACGCCGGGCCTCGAAGACCGGCGTCTGGCACCCCGTCGCGCTGCAGCCCGACGAAGTGCGACGGCTGGGCGTCGGGTTCGACGGACGCGTCGTCCTGCGGATCGGCGTCGAGCTCGCCGAGCAGCCGCGCCGCGGGCAGGACGAGCGCGGACGCCACGCGCTCCGAGGGCCGCCCGGGTGGGTCGCGGAGCGGCTGTCCGAGTACGTCGAAGCCGGCTGCGACGGCTTCATCGTGAACCTCGGCTACGACCGTCCCCGCCTCGAGGAGCGCGCGCGCCGCTTCATGGACGAGGTCGCGCCTCTGATCGGCTAGTGAGGCTGCAATCCCGCCGGCAGAGGTTCATACTCTTGCCGTGGCCGAGCCCAGGGCTACGAATACGGGGAACAAGAACGCTGCCGAGGCGGCCGATGCCCGGCCGCGGTCCGACGGCGCCCCCCGGCCGAGAGGCCGCGTGCCCGCCGACATCCGCAACGTCTCGTTTCCGACCGCGATGCGCGGCTACGACCGCGGTGCCGTCGACGCCTACGTCCGGAGCGCGAATCGAGTCATCGCCGAGCTCGAGGTGACGCAGTCGCCGCAGGCGGCCGTCAGGCACGCGGTCGAGCGCGTCTCCGAGCAGACCAAGACGATCCTCGAGGAGGCGAGAGAGTCGGCCGAGAAGATCACGGCTACGGCTCGAGCGGAAGCGGACGAGATTCTGGCTGCGGCGAAAGCCGAGGCGGCCGACCTCGTCGTGAACGCCGGCCACGAGGCAGACCGTGTGCGCGCCGAGGCCGAGCAGGTGATCGCCGACGCGAGAGCTGAGGCAGAGAAGATCGTCGGAACGGCAAACGCCGAGGCCGCCGAGCGGCGACGGCAGTCGGAGGAGCAGCTGGCGAGCCTGCAGGCGCAGGCCGAGGCGAAGCTGCGCGAGCTCGAAACCGACACCGACGCCGTCCGGCTGGAGCGCCGGGCACTGCTCGACGACATCGAGGGAATGGCCACACGCCTGCACGACGCCGCGAGCGAAGCCGCGGCCCGCTTCTCGCAAGCCGCCCCTGACGACGAGGGCTGGCCGACAGGAGGCGAGGAAACAACGGCTCTCCCGCCGGAGGCGGCGGCCGAGACGCTGGTCGACGCAGCGCCGGCCCGAAGCAAGCGCGCTTCGTCGGGCCGTAAGAAGGCCTAGCGACCCTCCTCGCGGTCGAGCACGCCGAGGAAGCGCGTGACCGCCGCCGTGCGGGTATGGACGCCGAGCTTCGCGTAGACGTTCTCGAGGTGCTTGCGGATGGTCGTCGGCGAGACCCAGAGCATCTCGGCCACCTCGGCGTTGGTCTTCCCGCGCGCGACCCAAGCGAGGACCTGGCGCTCGCGGGTGGTCAGCCCGAGCTCGTCGCGCGTCTCCTCGAGCAGCAGGGTCGAACCCGAGCGAGTGACAGTCAACCGGTGGGCCCCGCGGCGGCACACGAAGCTCGACGAGTCGGAGTCGAGCCAGTCGACGAGAGAGGCCGGGACTTCGATCTGGTTCGCCTGACCAAAGTAGTCGCGGAGAAACCGCGCGGCGGGCGGAGAGGCGAGCTCGATCAGCCCGTCCGGCGCCAGGAGAATCACCCCGCGCGCGTCCTGCTCCGAGGCCCTCTGAAGCCCTTCCAGCGCCGCACGCAGCTGCCGCCGGGTGCGGGCCCCGCGCCACAGGCGGCCGAAGTGCGGCTGGAGTAGGTCGAGGACGAGCCGGTCTCGCTCCTTGAAGTCCTGGCCGGGCGAGCGGTCGAACAGGAAGGTCTTGGTGTGCCACGGCGGCGAGGGAATCGCAACGTTGAGCTCGTGGCCCACGCCCCAAGGCCGGAACCAAAGCGCGTAGACCCTGCGCGTGCGCAACTCCTTCAGGCTCAGGAAGTCCGAGAGCTTCAGCGCGCGGAAGTCACCGCGGTTGTGCCGGCTGCAGACCGGGTGCTCGGCCGCGATCTCCCAGTAGGAGACGGGCAAGTCGACATCCTCGTCTCCCGACCGCCAGACGGTGCGACGAATGCGTCGGCGCACCCGATCCTGCTCGCAGTACGAGACCCAATCAGCGTTGACGAGCTGCCCGAGCTCCTCGAGGAGCTCGGGCGTGAACGGATCGTCGCCGCCGAGCTCCTCGGCGGTCGCAACGAAGCGGAGAACGCGCTCCGCGTCCTGGGCGGCGAGCGCAGCCACGTCTCAAAAGATACGACGTATGACGAATGGACTCCAGGACGCCTGCGCCTGAAGGTCGTGTGACCACCGAAAGGAGGATCCATGCGACCCGCATTACTTGGCCGACTCGCGCTCCTCGCCGCGATGGCCGCGCTCGTCGTCCCGGTCACGGCCGTTGCCGCGAACGAGGTGACGAAGTGGAACGAGATCGCGCAGAACACCGTGCTGGCGCAGCCGCCGATCGCCTCTGCGCCGCCCGCGTCCGCCGTCTTCATGGCGATGGCGCAGGGCGCCGTCTACGGCGCGGTCAACGCCATCGACCGGCACCATCGTCCATACCTCGTCTACCGACGGGCGGACCGGCACGCTTCGAAGGAAGCTGCGGTGGCGACGGCCGCGTTCGGCGTGCTCGACGCAACCTTCCCGACCCGGCACGCCGCGCTGCAGGCGCAGTACGACGCCTCGCTTGCGGTAATCCATGATGGGCGGTCGAAGGAAGCCGGGATCGAGGTCGGGCGGGACGCGGCGGAGGCGATGCTCGCTCAGGGCCACGACGGG
>JBKPFI010000399.1:0-1778 GCA_046728775.1 Actinomycetota bacterium
GCCTTGAAGCTCCAGATCCGGTCGCCGGTCGCGGCGTCGAACGCGTACAGGTTGTGGTCGAAGGAGCCGATGTAGACGCGCTTCTGCCAGACCGCGGGAGAGCCGTAGACGTAGCCGCCGGTCCCGTGCGACCAGCGCAGCTTCCCGCTGCTCGCGCCGAACGAGTAGACCTTTCCGTCGGTGCCGCCGATGTAGACGCGGCCGTAGGCGACGGCAGGCGTGGAGTAGAAGGTGGCGAGCGAGCCCAGGCGCTGCTGCGCGGAGGCGCGCCAGATCTGCTTGCCGTTGCGCGCGTTGAGCGAATAGACGTGATGCCCGTACGTGCCGAAGTAGATCCGCCCGCCCGAGTAGGCAATCCCGTCCTTGACCTTGCCGTCGGCCGTGAACGACCAGCGCAGCCGACCGCTCGCGGCGTTGAACGCGTAAACCCTGCCGTTCCAGTCGCCGACGTAGACCACACCGTCGGCCGCCGCTGGCGACGACTCGGTCGGGCCGATCGTCTTGCGCCACCGAACCTTGCCGGTGAAGACGTCGAGCGCGACCAGCAGCCCGTCGATCCCTGAGCGGGTCGTGTTGCACGGCGGCTTGTTCATGAACGTCATGTAGACGGTCTCGCCCGCCACGGCAGGCGAGGCAGCCGTGCAGCGACGCGTGTGGTAGCTCCAGACCTGCAGCCCCCGGCCGGCTCGGACGGCGTAGAGCGTGCCCTTCCCGTTGGCGAAGAAGAGCAGGTGGTAGGCGACCGCCGGCGGGAACTCCACCAGGTGGCCGGCACGGAAGCTCCAGATGGGACGGTACGGCGGCCGGACCTTCATCCCACCGGGCGCGCGGCGGCGGGCCGCGTCGAACCCGTACATCGGCCACGGGATCTTCACCGTCGCCGGCCGCGGCGGCGGGGTCGGCTGCTGGGTTGTGACGAACTCCTCCGTCGGCGAGCCGCGAACGTCCCTGCTCTGGTGTTCGCGGTAGAGGACGAAGCCGCCGAGCACGGCAGCGGCGAGCACGGCCACCGCCGCCAGCGCGATCAGGGCCTTCTTCATCTGCGACGCGGAACGACGGCGTAGAGCCTCGAGAAGCCGTGCATCAGCAACAGCCGCCCGTTGCCCGAGACCGGGACGGACGTGCCGCCCCGGAAGCGGAAGACGAGCCGGCCGCTGCGCGCGTCGAGGCCGTAGATCCTGCGCTCGCGGCTGCCGAAGTAGACGATCCCGTCGACGACCGTGGGCGCTCCGCCGATCGGGCGGGTCGTCCCGAACCGCCAGAGGATCGCGCCGGTCCTGACGGAGACGCTGTAGAGCGAGCCGTTGTAGGAGCCGAAGTAGAGGCGCCCGCCCCAGACCGCCGGCGAGGAGTAAACGTAGGCGCCGGTGTTGATCGACCAGAGGCGGCTTCCGCGAGTCGAGAACGCCGTCAGCGAGTTGCCCGTCGAGGAGGGCACGAACACCCGCCCGGCGGCGACGGCCGGCGTGCCGTAGACGCGGCCGTTGACGGAGCCGGTCCAGCGCAGGCCGCCGTTGCCGATCGCGAGCGCACGCAGGCGCCCGCCGTAGTCGCCGATGAAGATCGTGCCGCCGGCGTACGAGGCGCTGGAGGTGATCTTCGAGCCGCTCGGAAAGGTCCAGCGCAGCCGGTGCGTCCGCAGGTCGAGCGCGTAGACCGCCCCATTCCAGGCGCCGAAGTAGTCGACGCCGTGGAGGACGAGCGGCGACGACTCCACCGATGAGCCGACGGCGAACCGCCAGACGACGCGGCCGTTGCGCCGGTTCAGGACGTAGACG
>JBKPFI010000432.1:0-2155 GCA_046728775.1 Actinomycetota bacterium
CCGCGCGGCGGGGGGGGGCGGGGGCGGCCGCCCCCCCCCCCCCCCCCCCCCCCCCCCCCCCTCGGAAACGAGCTGTGACAGCTCGTTTCCGTCCATTAGTCCTCGTCATCCTCGACGGCTGGGGCTGCGCGCCGCCGGGGCCGGGGAACGCGGTCGAGCTCGCCGAGACGCCCGTGTTCGACCGGCTTTGGAGCGAGTATCCGCACACGACGCTCAACGCCTCGGGCGAGGCGGTCGGCCTGCCGCCCGGCCAGATGGGCAACTCGGAGGTAGGCCACCTGACGATCGGCTCCGGCCGCGTGCTCGACCAGGATCTCCAGCGGATCAACCGCGCGATCGAGAACGGCTCGTTCTTCGAGAACCCGGCGCTGAAGACGGCCTTCGCGAAGGGCGGCGAGGTGCACCTGCTCGGGCTGGTCTCGTACGGCGGCGTGCACTCGCACATCGAGCACCTGAAGGCGCTGCTGCGCTTCGCCCCGGAGCGAACCTGGATCCACGCCTTCACGGACGGTCGCGACGTCTCGCCGACCTCGGCCGTGAACGACCTCGCGGAGCTTCCCGCAGAGCGGATCGCGACCGTCGCCGGCCGCTACTACGCGATGGACCGCGACACGCGCTGGGACCGGACCCAGCGTGCGTTCGACGCGATCGTCGGCGGGACGGGCGAGCAGGCCGACGATCCGATCGGGGCGATCAAGGCGAGCTACGAGCGCGGCGTCACGGACGAGTTCGTCGAGCCCATCGTGCTCGGCGGCCGGCCGCGCCTGACGCGCGAGGACGCGGCGATCTTCTTCAACTTTCGGCCCGACCGGGGACGCCAGCTGTCGAAGCTTCTGCTCGACGGTGGCTTCGACCTCACCACGATGACGCGTTACAGCGACGAGCTCGACTGCCCGGTCGCGTTCGGCGAGCAAGAGGTCGACGAGACGATGGCCCAGGTGCTCGCGGAGGCGGGCCTGCGCCAGCTGCACGCGGCCGAGACCGAGAAGTACGCCCACGTGACCTATTTCTTCAACGGCGGACGCGAGGAGGAATGGCCGGGTGAGAAGCGGATCCTCGTGCCGAGCCGACGGGACGTCGGCACCTACGACAAACGGCCGGAGATGTCCGCCGACGAGGTGGCGGACCGGTTTTGCGAGGAGCTGGAGCGCGACGGCTACGCCTTTGCCGTCCTCAACCTGGCTAACCCGGACATGGTCGGCCACAGCGGCGTGATTCCGGCCGTCGTGCGGGCGGTCGAGACCACGGATGCGTGCCTCGGGCGCGTGGTCGAGGCCGTCGACCGGCTCGGGGGCGTCGCGTTGGTCACCGCCGACCACGGAAACGCCGAGCAGCTGCTCGAAGCCGACGGAGTGAGCCCGCACACGGCGCACACGACGAGCCCGGTGCCGCTGATCGTCACGGATCGCGAGGCTCGACTGCGTGAGGACGGCGAGCTGAAGGATCTCGTCCCGACCGCGCTCGCTTACCTCGGCATCACGAAACCTTTACAGATGACGGGCCAAAACCTCTGCAAATAGCCAACTTTGGTCGGGTGCAAAGTACCCCCGTCTCGCCTATACTCCGCAGGCCTTGTCACTGGCCCAGCCGGATCTCGGCGTCCTGCGGAAGGCGCAGCGCGGTGACGAGCGAGCTTTCTCGCTCATTCTGCGAGCCTACGAGACGCCCGTCTTCAACTACGTGCTCCGTCTCGTGGGCGGAGACCGGGCGCTCGCCGAGGATCTGACGCAGGAGGTCTTCCTGCGGGTCTTCCAGGGCCTGCCGAAGTTCTCGCTCCGGTCGAAGTTCACGACCTGGCTCTTCCAGGTGACCAAGAACCGCGTCCTCGACGAGCTGCGCGCGAGCGAGCGGCGCCCGCGGGCGCTCGTGGCCCTCGACGACATCGCCCCGCTCGAGGTGCTGGACGCGCCGGTCGAGCGGCTGCAGGAGATCGACGCGCTCTGGCGCGCCGTCGAGAACCTCAGCACCGACCTGAAGATGGCGCTCCTGCTGCGCGACGTCGTCGGGCTCTCGTACACCGAGATCGCCGACTCGCTCGAGGTGACGCTCGCGACGGTGAAGTGGCGGATCTACAAGGCGCGGGAGGAAGTCCAGATCGCGCTCGTCCGCGAGGGCGTCAGCTTCGGCGCCGAGCCCGCGGCCGCCGAACGGGCCT
>JBKPFI010000435.1:0-7724 GCA_046728775.1 Actinomycetota bacterium
CAGTTCGAGCGCACGCTGATCATCGTCGACGAGGGCGCCTACGTGCACTACGTCGAGGGCTGCACGGCGCCGATCTACTCGAGCGACTCGCTGCACTCGGCGGTGGTCGAGATCATCGTCAAGCCCGGTGCGCGCTGCCGCTACACGACGATCCAGAACTGGTCGAACAACGTCTACAACCTCGTCACCAAGCGCGCGGTCGCCTACGAGAACGCGACGATGGAGTGGGTCGACGGCAACCTCGGCTCGAAGCTGACGATGAAGTACCCCGCGATCTGGCTGCTCGGCGAGGGCGCCCACGGCGAGGTCCTCTCGATCGCGTTCGCCGGCGACGGCCAGCACCAGGACGCGGGCGGCAAGGCGGTGCACGTCGCGCCGAACACCTCGTCCGTGATCACGTCGAAGTCGATCTCGAAGAACGGTGGCCGCGCCGGGTACCGGGGGTTGCTCGAGGTGGCAAAGGGCGCCCGCGGCTCGCGCTCCAAGGTCGTCTGCGACGCGCTGATCCTCGACGAGGCCTCGCGCTCCGACACCTACCCGTACATCACGATCGACGAGGACGACGTCGACATCGGCCACGAGGCGACGGTCTCGAAGATCGGCGAGGAGCAGCTCTTCTACCTGATGTCCCGCGGGCTCTCGGAGGCCGAAGCGTCCGCGATGGTGGTCTCCGGCTTCGTCGAGCCCATCACCAAGGAGCTGCCGCTCGAGTACGCCGTCGAGATGAACCGGCTGATCCAGCTCCAGATGGAGGGCTCGGTCGGTTGATTGTGGAGCGGACGGACTTCGTGTCCGTGCCGGTCACCGATATGGAGCGGGCGGCGAGCTTCTATCGGGACACGCTCGGGCTCGAGCAGGTGAGTGAGGGTGGCTGGCCCGAGTTCCAGCTCGGCGAGAACCTCTCGCTCTACCTGATGGACCCGACGAACATCGGCGGGACGTTCGAGGGCCCGCACACGGCGCACATCGCGCTGCGCGTGCCGAACGTCGCGGAGACGCGCAGCGAGCTCGAGGGCCGAGGAGTCGAGTTCGACGGCGAGATCCTGGACACCGGCGTCTGCCACATGGCCTTCTTCCGCGACCCCGACGGCAACCAGCTGATGCTCCACCGGCGCTACGCGCCGCGCGACTGATGCAGGTCGAGCGGGTCGACTTCGTCAACATCGCGACCCGCGACGCGGAGCGTTCTCGCGCGTGGTACCGCGACACCTTCGGGCTCGAGCCCGACCCGAACAACCCCGACGAGCTCACGGCCGGGCAGGTGACGCTCACCTTCTGGGAGCCGGAGAAGGAGGGCATCGAGTTCAAGCCGGACATCGCCGGCTTCGCGCTGCGCGTCGACGATGTCGACGAGGCGCGCGCGGAGCTCGAGGCCAAGGGAGCGGAGTGCGTCGGCTCGGGCGACACGGGGGTCTGCAAGATGGCGGTCTTTCTCGACCCCGACGCCAACGCGGTCATTTTGCACCGGAGGTACAAGCCGTATGAGTAGGGCTGAGGCGCTCGAGCGCTACCGCTCGCTGTCCGTGCCGGACACGACGGCGGAGCACTGGCGCTTCACCGACCTGCGCGGGTTCGACCCCGACGCCTTCGAGGGCGCGGCTGCCGCACCCGTCGCCGCTTCGCGCTCGATGCTTGCGTTGGACGTCGCGGCCGAGGCGGTCGTGACCGAGAGCGGGATCGAAATCACGCGCGCGCCGGCCGAGGTCCGGTTCGAGCCGCTGGACGAGGCGCACGAGCGGCTGGGCTCGCTGGTCGGCTGGCAGGAAGACAAGTTCGCGGCACACAATGCCGCAGCCTGGAAGCACGGCCTGCTCGTCCACGTGCCCGGGGGCCTCGAGCTCGAGCGGCCGCTGTTCGTGCGAGTCGTCAACGCCGTCGACGGCGGCTCGTTGTTCTGGCGCCTGCTCGTCGTGGCCGAGGAGGGCTCGCGGTTCTCGCTCGTGGAGGAGTACTCGTCGCTTTCCTCCGAGCAGGGCGGCTACTTCAACGGCGTCGCGGAACTGTTCGTCGAGCAGGGCGCGAAGCTCGAGTACGTCTCGTTGCAGAACCTCTCGCGCGAGACCTGGCACTTCGCTTCTCACCATGCGCGGGTGGAACGAGACGCCGAGCTCGACTGGGTCAGCGGCGGCTTCGGATCCAAGCGGGGCAAGGTGCGGATCCAGAACGACCTCGCCGGCCCGGGCGCGACCTCGCGCGTGACCGGCGCCTACTTCGCCGACGGCGAGCAGCACCTCGACTACGACACGTTCCAGGAGCACATCGCCCCCGACACGGAGTCGGA
The DNA here is from genome assembly GCA_046728775.1 of Actinomycetota bacterium. Lineage (GTDB taxonomy): Bacteria > Actinomycetota > Thermoleophilia > Gaiellales > Gaiellaceae > AC-32. The sequence goes on from JBKPFI010000435.1 coordinate 2,282, forward strand.
CTTCGCGTTCAAGGGCGCGCTCCGCGACACGGCGACCGCGGTGTGGCGCGGGATGATCCGCGTCGAGCGGGACGCCCAGAAGACGAACGCCTACCAGGAGTGCCGCAACCTGATGCTCTCGCCGACGACGCACGCGGTGCCGATCCCGGGCCTCGAGATCCTCGCGAACGACGTGCGCTGCACCCACGGCGCCACCGTCGGTCGCGTCGACCGCGAGCAGCTGTTCTACCTGATGGCACGGGGGCTGCCTCGCGCCGAAGCCGAGCGCCTGGTCGTGCGCGGCTTCTTTCAGGACGTCCTCGACCGCATCGAGCTGGAACCGGTCCGCGAGGCGGTAACGAGCGCCCTCGAGCAGCGCATCCCGCAGGCCTGAAGCACACAAGTAACAGACTGTTACTTGGTCTTCTGGAGCGTGTGGACCCCGGAGACGTGGTTCAAGAAGGCGTCCGGAGGGCGAACGCGGAGGGCAACGTCGAGGAGCACCTCACCGGTGGAGACGCGCCTGGGACGCCGCCGGGCTTCATTCACGAGCAGTCGCACCTGCTCGTAGCAAGGTCGGCGAAAGCCCAGCTCATCGGCACGTTTTCCGATGACTCGGCAGATGTCAGCCGAGCGAAGGGGACGACCCGCGAGCCGGTCGATCTCGTCCCGGAGTCGAATCGAGATCCGTGGCGCGAAGAAGCCCATGCGCAGACGGTGCCCGAGGGAGTGTCACCTCTCTGTGTCACCTCAGCGCCGAAACCGTGACCTAGTAACAGTCTGTTACTTGAAGGGTTCGGCCCCGGCGCGATGGTCGAAGGGTCAGCGGATTGCGGCGCCGCGGTAGCAATCCGGGCGATAGCGCCTCGGCGTAACGGCGTCGCAGGCGGCCTTCCGCTCCGAGCCGAGCCGGTGGAGGGCGCCGAGAATCGTCCCGATCCCCTCGAAGCAGTGCGGGCGGTAGCGCGCCGGCGCGGCGCCGCACAGTCGTGAGGCCTGCGCGCCTCCGGCGTAGTTGTTGCCGTAGTCGCGCGCTGCTCCGTATAGGCAGTCGCCCGCATTCTTCCCGGCCTCGAGGCAAAGCTGGATCGTCCGCCTTGGGTCGTACTGCGCCGTCCCGGAGGCGTCGCGTCCGTACGACTCGAAGCACGTCTTGGCCCAGCCGGGCTCGCTGCGCCGGCACCACGCCGCGGTCTTCCGCCAGTTGTAGCCGTCGAGCGCCTGGATCCGCGAGGTCACCATCAGGTAGCAGTAGACCTTGTGCCGCTCGGCGACGGCCGTGCAGGGGTAAAGAGGATCGTTGTCCCGCAGGTAGCGCGACCTCCCCATCCCCGGCATCAGGTTCTGCATGAACACGCCGCCCGTGCACGAGACACGGTCGAAGCGATTCTGCAGCCGGTCGCAAACCTTGAGCGACCACGGCAGGTCGAGGCCGCTGTAGATCATCAGGCCGTGGCCGAGCCCGTGGACGCACTGGTAGAGGAGGAACTCCTCCTTGGTGACGGCGGGGCCCGTGCAGAGGCGGCGCGCGATGCGGATCACCTCCGGCCGCGGCACGCCGGCGAAGGCGCGCTCGATCACGCCGTGGTAGTAGCCGGAGTTGCAGGTCATCGCGCCCTGCGACAGCGCCGTTGCCGCGTTGCCTTTGTAGTGCGCGAGCCCGCCGTGGCCGATCCAGTGCGAGATCTGGTGACAATCGGCGTGGACGCGAGGCATCGCGACGTCGTCCGTCGCAAGCAGGTTCAGCGCCTTCTTCGGCCCGTCCCGGTAGGCGATGTTCGCGAACGCCTGCCGGTAACAGTCCTGGGCGGGATGCTGCTCACAGTCGGCGATCGTCGTGTCGTCGGGCTTGAACGCGGTCGAGGTCCCCGAGGCGCGGGCGGACTCGGACACGAACTGCGCGACAAGGGAGATCTGCTTTGCGGAGAGCTTGCTCTCGAAGGACGGCATCCCGTTGCCGCCGCTGCGGACCTGCCGCGCAACGGTTGCCTCCTCGGGCTTGAGCTCGTCGAGGTTCGGCCCGATCTGGCCCTTCGCTTTCGCCGCCTTGAGCGTGTGGCAGCCGCCACAACCGGCGCGGGCGAAGACCTTCGCGCCGGGTGAGCTCGCCTCCTTGCCGGAGCCGCCGCAGCCTGCAAGGAGTGGGGCGAGCACGAGCAGGGTCGCGGCTGTGGCGCGGAGCTTCATGACGCTGTGCCTCGGTACGATAGCCCTGTGGCCGTGACGGCTAGACCAGCGCTCGACGCGCAGAAGTTGCGTGCTGACTTCCCCATCTTCGAACAGAAGATCCACGGAAAGCCGCTGTCGTACCTCGACTCCGCCGTCACCGCCCAGAAGCCCCGGCAGGTGCTCGACGCGCTGCGGAGCTTCTACGAGACCTCGTACGGCAACGTCCATCGCGGCGTCTACCTGCTCTCCGAGCGCTCGACGTCCGCCTACGAGAGCGCGCGGACCACGATCGCGGCGTTCGTCAATGCGCCGTCGCCGCGCGAGCTGATCTTCGTTCGCGGCGCGACGGAGGGCCTGAACCTCGTCGCCTACGCATGGGGCCTCGACAACCTCGGGCCCGGCGACGTGGTCGTGGTGACCGAGCTCGAGCATCACTCGAACTTCGTGCCCTGGCAGTACATGGCGAAGCGGACCGGCGCTGACTTCCGGATGATCCGCCTGACCGACGAGGGCGAGCTCGATCTCGACGGCCTGGACGCGCTCACGCGGGAGGGGAACGTCAAGGTCGTCGCCGCGAATCTCGTCTCGAACGCGCTCGGCACGATCAACCCGATCAAGCGGCTGTCGGCCTGGGCACGGGAGCAGGGTGCGATCACGGTCGTCGACGCCGCGCAGGCCGCGCCCCACAGGCGGATCGACGTCCAGGCGCTCGGCTGCGACTTCCTCGCCTTCTCCTCGCACAAGATGTGCGGCCCGACGAGCGTCGGCGCGCTCTGGGGCCGAGCCGAGCTGCTGGAGGCGATGGAGCCGTTCAACTTCGGCGGCCACATGATCCGCAGCGTCCGGTTCGAGGAGACGACCTGGGGCGAGCTGCCGTACAAGTTCGAGGCCGGGACGCAGCCGATCGCGGAAGCGGTCGGCTTCGGTGCCGCGGCCGACTACCTGACGGAGGTCGGCCTCGAAGCGATCGAGGAGTACGAGCACGAGCTCGCCGCCCTGGCGCTGGAGCGGCTCGCCGACGTCCCGGGCCTCACGCTGTACGGTCCGCCGGCGCAGCGCCGTGCCGGGATCGTCTCGTTCAACCTCGACGGCATCCACCCCCACGACGTGGCGCAGGTGCTCGACTCGGAAGGGGTTGCGATCCGCGCCGGACACCATTGCTGCCAGCCGCTGATGAGCCGGCTCGGCGTCGCGGCGACCAACCGGGCGAGCTTCTACCTCTACACGGTGCCGGAGGAGATCGACCGGCTCGTGGAGGGGCTGCACAAGGCGCGCCGGATCCTGGGCTGAGCATGGTCGACGACCTCTATCGCGACGTCATCCTCGATCACTACAAGAACCCGCGCGGGCACGGCGTGATCGAGGGCGCGGACGCGCAGGCCGAGGGCCTCAATCCGCTCTGCGGTGACGAGGTATCGATCTACGTCCAGTTCGCGGCGGACGGCGAGACGATCGACGAGGTGAAGTTCTCCGGCCGCGGCTGCGCGATCAGCCAGGCGTCCACGTCGATGCTGATGGAGATGGTCAACGGGCGGACGGCCTCCGAGATCGCGGAGCTGCCGAAGGAAGAGCTCCTCGACGAGGTGGGCATTCCGCTGACGCCGATCCGGCTCAAGTGCGCGCTCCTCGGCCTGGGGGTGCTGAAGGTCGCGCTGCACCGCGCGAAAGGGACACCGCTGCCCGAGGAGTGGGCGGGCCTCGACGAGCTCGACCTGCGGTAGCCAGTCTCCTCCCGGCAATGGCGCGCCATCACCGGAAGGAGCACTAGTGGCCGAGATCGACGTGGCGCCGGTCGACGAGCTGCCGCCCGGGACGGTGAAGATCGTGCACGCGGGCCAGATCTCCGTCGGCGTCTACAACCTCGGCGGGCGCTACTGCGCGCTCGAGGACCGCTGCTCCCACGACGACGGGCCCCTCTGCGAAGGCGACTTCGACGCTGAGGAGGGGGTCGCGGTCTGCCCTCGGCACGGCGCTCGGATCGAGATCTGCACGGGCAGGCCGCTGTCGCTGCCGGCCGTCGAACCGGTGGAGACGTTCCCCGTTCGCGTCGCCGACGGCATGGTCAAGGTCGACATCAGCTAACGCCGTGCCGTCGCGCTGCTGGGAGGCGTCCGACCCGCTCTACGAGCGCTATCACGACGAGGAATGGGGACGGCCGGTCGTGGACGAGCGCGGGCTGCTCGAGCGCTTCTGCCTCGAGGGTTTCCAGTCGGGCCTCTCGTGGCTGACGATCCTGCGGAAGCGCGAGGCATTCCGCGCCGCGTTCGCCCGGTTCGATGCGGAGCGGCTCGCGCGGTTCGGGGAGCGCGACGTGCAGCGCCTGCTCGCGGATGCCGGGATCGTGCGGCATCGCGGCAAGATCGAGGCGGCGATCGCGAACGGGCGCGCGACGTTGGCGCTGCGCGAGACGGGGGCCTCGCTGCCCGCCCTCGTCTGGTCGTATCGCGCGGAGCGGCCGGCGCCGCGCTCGGCCGCCGACTGGCGCTCGACGACGCCGGAGTCGGTCGCGCTCTCGAAGGAGCTGCGGCGGGCCGGCTTTCGCTTCGTCGGCCCGACGACCGTCTACGCGGCGATGCAGGCGTGCGGCGTCGTCAACGACCACCTCGAGAGCTGTTTCGTCCGCGAGGCGGTGGAGCAGGCGCTGCGGGAAGTGAAGCTGCCGGAGCGCGGAGACGCGGGCACAGCTCCCGCGTAATCGGCACAGAACCGTCACACCCACGTCACAGACACGTGCGCCGTCGGGCGGTAGGCTGCCGCCATGGCAGGGGGGCGGGTCGGGACCCGCAGTACCACGCGCGCGCGTGAACTTTTAGGGCAGTAGGCGCTCGGCCCCGTGCTCGACGATCGCGTCCGCGCTGTGCTCGCCAGGCTCGAGGCCGAGGACGCCGACGAACGCGCCCGCGGCGTCCCGCGCGAGCAGCGGGCGCGGCAGGTCGCCCGCACGACGGGACAGTTCCTCTTCGCCTTCGTCTCGCCCCAGACCGACTGCGAGGTGCTGGAGATCGGCGGCTCGCGCGGCTACTCGACGATCTGGCTCGCGGCCGGCGTTCGCTACCTGGGCGGCCGCGTCCTGTCGCTCGAGAACGATCCCGCCAAGATCGAGGCCTGGCACGCGAACATCGACCAGGCAGGCCTCGCCGACGGGGCCGAGCTGATCGAGGGTGACGCCTTCGAGACGCTGCCGCAGATCGCGGACGTGTTCGACGTCGTGTTCCTCGACGCGGAGAAGGAGCAGTACGAGGCGCTCTTCGGCGGACCGCGCGAGCCTACCCGGCCCGTTCGGCCGACCGCATGC
>JBKPFI010000133.1:0-2016 GCA_046728775.1 Actinomycetota bacterium
GGCCACCGCGCGCTGCAGGTCCCATGCCTCCTCGTAGGGCACGGGCTCACTGAGGTGCATGACGTAGCCGGCGCGGCTCACGTGCGGAGCGTAGCGGCCTGCCCGGCGGCCAGGACTGCGAGGCCCGCGACGGCGAGCACGACGACCGCCGTCCCCGCTTCCGAGAAGCCGGAGGTGGCAGCGAGCCAGACGATGCCCGCCACGGCGCTGACCGCGTTCCCCAGGGCAAGCGCGCCCTGGCCCACCCGCCCGTGCCAGATCGCGGCTCCGAGGAGAACGAGCAGGACGCCGATCGCGAACAGCAGCACGCTGCCGACCGGCCGCGGGAAGTCGGAGCCGTCGAGCGCTCCCGTCGCCGCCGCCAGCACGAGCGCGAGCCCGAGAGCGACCTCGAAGACTGCGTCCAGCCTGACGAGCATCCCGTCCTCCCGCTAGTTTATGAAACGACCGTATCATTAATGGCGAGACCGGTCGACCCCACCCGTCGTGCAGCCGTCCTGGAGAAGGCGGCGGAGTACGTACTCGAGCGAGGCCTCGCGGGCCTAAGTCTGCGACCGCTCGCGAAGGCGCTCGGCACGAGCCCGCGAATGCTCCTCTACGACTTCGGGTCGAAGGAGCGCCTGATCCACGAGATCCTCGCGGAGATCCGCCGCCGGGAGGTCAGCCTGCTCGAGGCCGAGGTGCACACGCTCGACGACGTCTGGCGCTGGATCGCGGCACCCGAGCGTGAGCCGTTCTTGCGGCTCTTTTTCGAGATCTACGTCGATGCACTCGGCCGCGAGGAAGCCGAGCCGCTCGTCCGCGACTGGCTCGACTACCTGCAGACGAGCTGGCATCCGCCAGTCGACGAGGCGACGGCGACGCTGATGGTCGCGGTCGTCCGGGGCCTGCTGCTCGACCGCCTGGCTACCGGCGACCGCGCCCGCACCGACGAGGCGCTACGACGCTTCGCCGAGCTAGCTCAGTAGGCCGACTCGTCCGAGGTCTCGAGCCGCTCGCGCAGGTCGCGCAGGAAGCGGCCGGCCAACGCGCCGTCCACGAGCCGGTGATCGTACGTGAGCGTCAGGTTCATGATCGGCCGGATCGCGATCACGTCCTCGCCGCGGTCGTCCTCGATCACCCACGGACGCTTGACGACCGCGTACGTTCCGAGGATCGCCGCCTGCGGCTGGCTGATCACCGGCGTGCCGTGGAAGGTGCCGTAGCCGCCGGGGTTCGTGATCGTGAAGGTTCCGCCCTGGACGTCGTCAGGAAGCAGCTTCTTGTCGCGCGCGCGGGCGGCGACGTCGGCGATCGCGCGCGCCATCCCGAGCAGGTTCAGCCCTTCGGCGTAGCGGACCACCGGGACGATCAGGCCCTTGCCGTCTGCGAGCTCGACGGCGAAGCCGAGGTTGACGTAGTTGCGCGTCACGATCTGGTCGCCGCGCAGCTCGCCGTTGATCCACGGGTAGTCGCGCAGCGTCTCGACGGCCGCCCGCGCGACGAACGCGAGGTAGGTCGGGTTGACGCCGTAGGCCTGCTGGTACTCCCCCTTGAGCTTCTTCCGGATCGCGACCACCTCCGACATGTCGACCTCGATCGCGCTCGTTACGTGCGCGGAGGTGTCCAGCGACCGCCGCATGTGCTCGGCGATGCCGCGGCGCATCGCGGTCATCGGCTCGAGCGTCTCGCCCGGCTCCTCCTGTGCCATCGCCGGCTGCGGCGTGGGCGGCGCTGCCGCCGGGGCCGGGGCAGGCTCTGGCGGCGCCTCTGCGGGAGCGGGCGCCGGGGGTGCTTCCGGAGCCGGTGGCGCCGCGGGTGCCGGCGCGGGTCGAGCCTCCGGAGCGGCGGCCTCGGGTGCCTCCGCAGCTGCCGGCGCCTCCTCGGCCGCGGGCGCGCCGGACTCGACGAACGCCAGGATGTCCTTCTTCGTCACGCGGCCGCCGCGGCCGGTACCCGCCACCTGCGAGACGTCGACGTTGTGCTCGGAAGCGATGCGTGCGACTACCGGCGAGACGAAGCTCTTGCTCTCACCGT
>JBKPFI010000231.1:0-4742 GCA_046728775.1 Actinomycetota bacterium
CTCATGGACGGCGTCGTAGGCGGCTACGTCCGCCTCCCAGTCCTCATTCAGGCGAGCCAGAACTTCCCGCGTCGTCGCGTCGAGATGGTCCTTCATCATCTGGTCCATCTCCGCCAGCGGCCAGTTGCGGGGATTCGCCGCGTTCAGGAAGACGGCGATGTCGTGCGCGTTCTCGTACCAGCGCTTCTGCGCGTCCGCGAGCGCCGCCGCGTCGCCCGTCTTCGCTGCCTGCAGGATCTCGCCGGCGATGAGGATGTGCTCGCGAAGCAGCGCGGTCAGCTGGTTGCCGGCGCTCTCTCCGTAGTACGGCTTGATCGCGTTCCCGATGTCGGCCTGGTTCCGAAGCAGCCGGCCGAGTGCCGCGTTCAGGTCGGGCAGCACGACGCTCGGATTGGGCTCGTTGACCTCGAAGCTGATGATCACGTTGCGCGTCCAGGTGATGTGATCCTCCCAGAGCTTGCGCATGCTGTCGTGGAACGCGAGCGCCGAGCGGCTGATGACGCGCGGTGTCCCTTTGTGGGACGCCGTCCTGGTGCCCGCTTGCGCACCCGAGAGCGTGAGCGCCGCGACCGAACCGGCCATGATCGCCACCAGCGCCACGAATGCCAGCCGGCGCCTGTTCAGACCCTTGACCATAGTGCTCTCCTCCTACCCCTTGTCGATTCCAGCCGCAGCAGACCGGGTTCGGGGAGTCCGCAGCAGCGGCAGCCGCAGATAGCCGCCGAGATATCAATCACCGGTGGCGCCGAGCGAGAAACACGCCAAAAAGCTCGACGACCCGCGGCGTACTGCCGTCACACGGCGCTGCGGCGCCTTGCTTCCAAACGGGGAAGTCCTCTACGCTGGCGGCCACAGGATGGTCTGCGGTGTCAGGAACTGCGACTACCTGCCCTCGGCTGAGGCCGAGCTGTACACCCCCTAGGCGAGAAGGAGGCTTGGATGGCGCTCGCACGAGTTGTGACCTTTGACGGCGTCAGCAAGGATCGGATGGAGGAGCTGAAGCGCGAGATGAGCGAGGGCGAGCGGCCGGAGGACGTGCCTGCCAAAGAGATCGTCGTCCTCCACGACGCCGACGCTGAGAAATCGGTCGTCATTCTCTTCTTCGACAGCGAAGACGACTACCGGCGCGGCGACGAGGCGCTCAACGCGATGCCGGCGGGGGATACTCCGGGCCAGCGGACGTCGGTAACCAGGTACGACGTCGTCACTCGGATGACGGCGTAACCCCGGCGCAACAGCAAGAGAGGCCCGCAGATGCGGGCCTCTCGGTTTCGAGCGTTCCGGGCGTCAAGCCTCGCAGCTCGCGTTTGACTCGCCGTTGACGCAGGTGTCAGTCCCGTGACCACCGTTGAGGGAGTCGTTGCCGGGCCCGCCGTCGAGCCGGTCGCGGCCGTTTCCGCCGTTCAGCGCGTCGTTGCCCGTGAAAGCCTCGAGCACGTCCCTGCCGCTGTTGCCGTCGAGGGTGTCGTTGCCCTGCCAGCCGTGAAGCTCGTCGCGTCCCTGGCCGCCGTGCAGGGTGTTGTTGCCAAAGTCGCTCGCGTGCATGACGTCGCGTCCCTGGCCGCCCCAGAGGACGTCGTTGCCGGTGTTGCCGGGCCCGCAGCAGCCGAGCACGCCGCCGTCCATGAGGTCGTTCCCCTGCTGGCCGGCGATCTGGTCGGTCCCGTCGCCGCCCTGCAAGGTGTCACGTCCCTGGCCCCCGCAGATGACGTCGTCGCCGCCGTTGCCCCAGACCTGATCGGCTCCGCCGCGCGCGGCGATCACGTCGTTCCCAGGTGTGCCGTTGATGACGTCTGCACCCTGCGTGCCGACGATCGTCGCGGTCATGCCCAGGCAGGACTTCTGCTTGTTCGGCGACTTCCCGGGTGCCCCGGCGACGAACGCCACGAGTCCGACTAACACCCCGGCAAGTGCCAGCGCCGTGAGTCTCCGCATGTCGCATTACCCCCTGCGATCCGTGGATGACGGGGTCGCCTAGAGGACGACGAGCACGGGCCGACCTTGCGCCCTGCGCGAGTGAGCTAGAGGCTCTTGAGGTACTGGACGAGGTCGGCCTGCTGCCGCGTGCTCAGGCCGAGGCCGAAGCACGTATTGTAGTGGTCGACGACGGCGTCCAGCGTCGGGAAGCGCCCGTCGTGCCAGAAGCCGCCCTTGGCGTGGGCGAAGAGGCCCTTGAGCGGAGTCGTTCGGTACATGCCCGTCGGCGAGCGGTCGGCCTGGAAGGCGTCGGTGCAGATCTCGGCCGGGCGGTGCAGGTTCTGGCCCGGCTCGGTGAAGAGCGGCGGGACGTGGCAGTTGGCGCACCTGCCGACGCCGTTGAAGATCCGCTCGCCGCGCCGTGCCGCCGCCTTGTCGAAGCTGCCCCTCGGCGGCTTCGGTGCCTCCAGTCCGAGCTGGTAGTCGTGAAGCGCGGCGAGCTTCGGCGTGATCAGGTCCGGCGTGTTGCGGACGTCGAAGAAGCCGGCACGCGCGGCGATCGGGAACTTCACCGGGTCGTTGAGTCGCGGGTCGAAGAACGTGCCCTTGCCGTGCATCTCGAGATTGGCGACGAAGGCGTTCCAGTAGGGGATCGAGCCCCAGCCGGTGTAGGTGTGGAGGTTGACGCCCGCGAGGCCGAACGCGGGCGGGATCAGAGTCGCCGCCGTCTTGCCGTCCGGACGGAACCCTTTGCCGTCGAGGAAGAGCTCCGCGTCGAACTTGCCCGGCCCCCAGGCGGCCAGGACCCGCTCGACCGTTGACTCGTCGACGCCGAGCAGGTCCGTGATCGGCTGCTTGTTCGGGGCGAGCGACACGATCGTGCCGACGTTGAGGTCGCGGTTCGGCCAGCCGTCGAGCCGCCGGCCGAACCCGGGCGCGAAGGAGTCGTCGACCGGCGAGAGGCAGACGGCGCAGGGGAGCCCGATCGAGCGGAGCGTCCCGTCGTTGTTGAAGAAGCCCTTGACTCCGACGACCGAGTTCAGCTTCAGCAGCGCAAGGGTCGTCGCGGGAGAGTCGAGGTCGACCTGACCGCGGCTGAGTGCGTCTTTCAGCGAGCCCGGCAGCGCTTCCGAATCGACCTTCAGGCCGACCGCGAGGGCGGTTCGCGGGCTCACTCCGGGGCCGACCCCGCCGAGCTGTTCGCCCTCGATCGCCCGGTGCAGCTGCAGCGCGTCGCCCCAGAAGGCTTCGTCGCCGAAGGTGTCGAAGCGGAAGACCTGCTTGCCCTGCCGGAAGAGCCGCCCTGCAGAGTGCTCGTTGGCGATGTCGCGGTCGTGCGTAGCCGCGCTCACCGCGAGATTCACCGCGACGAAGCCGACGTACAGGACGAGCGCGGCGCCGGCGAGCAGCGCGAGCCGCCCTAGCCCCTTCGTGATCGCTCCCATCCCCAGTTCGATCGTAGGACGAGGGCGGCGCGGGAGGTTGTGATCGCTGTCACATCGGCTCGAGCAGGCGCTCGGGCGAAATCAGCAGCCGGTAGGTGTGCCCGTTACGCGTGACGAACCCCGCGCGCTGGAGCTCGTCCAGCGCGCGTGTGACGGTTTCCCGCGACGAACCGATCATGTCCGCCAGCAGGGCGTGGCTGACCGGAAAGTCGATCCGGATTCCGTCCTGCACGACGTGCCCGTAGCTCTCTGCGAGCTGCAGGAGCTTTCGCCGCACCCGCTCGACGTGCCGCGTGTGGGCGAAGTTGCCGAGTGCCTCCTGCTTCTGGGCGAGAGTGGCCGCGATCAGCTCAAGCAGCGACCCGGCGACCTCGGGGGATTCGAGCAGCCGGTCTCGCGCGTCGCGGTCGATTCCGACCAGGCGGGACGGGACCAGCGCGAACAGGACCTCCTCGGCAGCCGGCGGAAGCAGGAGGTGACCGCGGCCGGCTTCGCAGGTGACGATCGACCGCGTCAGGCCGGCCGGCGTGCTGCGAACGGCGACGAAACCTTCCTCCACCGCGAGGAGCTCGACACGTGGGAAGGACGCCGCGAAGTGCGGCTCGCCTGCGGCGACCTCGAAGACCTGGCAGCCGGCGAAGATTTCGTCGGCTTCGGGACTGTCGAGCCACGCACGGCGCGTCGTCTCCATGTGCCTTGGGTGTCGCGGTGGCGGCCGCTTCTTACCGGCGCAGGCTGCGGGAACCAGCTCGCGGCGTACCCTGAGCGTCCATGGGCATGTTCTTCCACTCCGCCGACGGAGCTCCGGAGCGCCCTGCCGACCCGGCGGTGCGCCGCGCGAACCTGCGCCGCATCGGCCCGCTCTTCGCGCCCTACAAGCGGCGGCTCGGCGGAGTCCTGCTCCTGATCGTCGTCTCGGCCGGCCTCGGCGTCGTCCCTGCCTTCCTGCTCAAGCGCGTTCTCGAGGCGATCGCCGCCAACGACACGACGTCCCTGTCGCTCAACGCGGGAGGGATGATCGCGATCGCGATCGCAACCGGCGTCCTCGGTGTGATCCAGACGCTGCTTTCGAACCAGGTCGGCCAGCGCGTCATGCACGACCTGCGCGCCGCGGTCTTCCGGCACCTGCAGCGCCTGTCGCTTGCGTTCTTCACCCGCACCCGCACGGGCGAGGTGCAGTCGCGCATCTCGAACGACATCGGCGGCGTTCAGAGCGTCGTCACGAACACCGCCACATCAATCGCCTCGAACGCGACGACCGTGGTGGCGACGATGGTCGGCATGCTCGTGCTGAGCTGGCAGCTGGCGCTGTTCGCGTTCGCGCTGATCCCGCTCTTCGCGTTCCTCACCCGCCGTGTCGGAAACGAGCGCCGCCGGATC
>JBKPFI010000027.1:0-2471 GCA_046728775.1 Actinomycetota bacterium
GGCGAGGAAGATCCGCCCCTTCCGGCCATGTCCCGGGTCTGACCCCGGACGTGTCCTTTCGGCCTAGGCTGCCGCCTCGATGCGCATCATCGCCGGCTCGCGGAAGGGCGCTCGGATCTTCGCGCCGAAGGGCACGGACACGCGTCCGACCGGCGACCGCGTGCGCGAGGCTGCCTTCAACCTGATCGGCCCCGCCTTCGCCGAGGACGCGACCGTGCTCGACCTCTTCGCGGGCTCGGGCGCGATGGGACTCGAGGCGCTCAGCCGCGGCGCGGCACACGCGACCTTCGTCGAGAGTGACCGAGACGCTTGCCGCACCATCAACCGCAACCTCGACAAGCTCGAGCTGGACCGGGCGACCGTCCTCTGCCAGGACGCCCTGACGGCGCTCCGCGCCGATGCCCGCGCGGGCACCCGTTACGATCTCGTGCTGGTCGACCCGCCGTACCGGAGGTTTTCTTCCCTGCAAAACGCGCTGATTCGGCATCTGCCCGAGGTCCTCGCCGCAGACGGCCTGCTCGTTGTCGAGACCGCCGCCGACGAGGAGCCCGACCTGCCGCCGCTCGCCAAGCGCACGAGCCGCCGCTACGGCTCCGCCCGCCTGACGCTCTTCCGGCACGCGCCGCAGTGATCACGGCGATCTACCCCGGCACGTACGACCCCGTTACGAACGGCCACATCGACGTGATCACACGCGCCGCGGGGATCTTCGACCGCGTCGTCGTCGGCGTGGTCGGCAACCCGCAGCACAAGCAGCCGATGTTCACGCTCGACGAGCGCGTGGGCTTCCTGCGCGAGTCCCTCGAGGCGCTCGGCAACGTCGAGGTCGACGTCTTCTCGGAGCTGGTCGTCGACTTCGCGCACAAGTGGGACGCGAAGGTGATCGTCAAGGGCCTGCGCGTCATCTCCGACTTCGAGTGGGAGTTCCAGATGAACCAGCTCAACCGGACGCTCGCTCCGGACGTCGAGACGGTCTACGTGATGGCGAGCCCGCAGGTGAGCTTCGTCTCCTCGAGCGGCGTGAAGGAGATCGCGAGCTTCGGCGGAAAGGTGGACGAGCTCGTGCCAGAGGCCGTCGCACGCAGGTTCAAGGAGCTCTTTCCGGACGGACGGCCGGGGACGCCGGAGAACCCCCAGGAATGAGCGAGTTGGAGGCACTGCTCGCGAGCGGCGGCGAGGTCCGGCTGGAGCGCCGCCAGGCCCACGACGTCCTCCAGAAGCTCCGCGCCCGCGGCTCCCGCAGCGAAGCCGCCGAGCGGCTCGAGTCACGCCTCGCACGCAACGAGGAGGTCGTGCTCGCTCCGGACGAGGCCCAGGCGTTGCTGGAGGAGCTGCGCGCGAGCGGCCGCCGCTGGGTCTTCGGCAGCGACGCCCCGCGGGAGGAGCCCGCCGTCCCGGAGCCCGAGCCGGAGCCAGCAGCCAAGGTCGCGCCAGAGCCGGAACCGGAGCCCGAGCCGGAACCGGAGCCCGAGCCTGAGCCCGAACCGGCGGGATGGCTGAGCAGGCTCTGGCGTCGGTAGCCGGAGGGATTGTGGTGGAGCACTGCACGCCCCGAGAGCCTCAGCCGTGCTTCGCCAAGCCCTCCTACCCGGACTGTAAACTCCGCCAAACCGATGGACGTACTCGTTCTGATCGACAAGCTCGACGACCTCGTGCACAACGCCAAGGCCGTCCCGCTGACCGACCAGGTGCGGATCGACCGCGAGGAGATCTACGACATCCTCGACCAGATGCGCGCGACCATCCCCGAGGAGATCAAGCAGGCGCGCTGGATCGTGAAGGAGCGCCAGGAGATGCTGGCCGAGGCGAAGCGGGAGTGCGACCGCATCCTCGGCGAGGCGCGCGAGCAGGCTGTGCGCGAGGCGTCGCAGACCGAGATCGTGAAGCTCGCAGAGCGGCAGGCCGGCGACATCATCGACGACGCGCGGCGCCAGGCGAGGGAGACGCGGCTCGAGATGGAGGACTGGGCCGATTCGATCCTCTCGACGCTCGAGGTCAATCTCGACAAGTTCCTCGCAGCGGTCAAGCGCGGGCGCGAGCGGCTGCACGAGCGCTCGCAGGAGACGGTCGTCGCGGGCGTCGCTGCAGGGGTCGAGAGCTCGAACGACGACTTCCCGCACGAAACTTCCTAGGGCGGCGCGTGGACACCTACCTGGCCGTCGCGAGCAAGCGCGACTGGCGCAGCTACGCCGACCGGCCTGTGCCCGCGGACGTCCAGCGGCGCATCCTCGACGCGGGCCGGCTCGCCGGCAGCGCGGTCAACAGGCAGCCGTGGAGGTTCGTCGTGGTCGAGAGCGACGAGGCAAAGGCGCGTGTTGCCGAGACCGTCTATATGGCCGACAACGTCAACACGTGCGCGTTCGCCGTGGCGATTGCGACCGAGGGCGGCGGTGCCGCCATCGACGTCGGCCGTTGCCTGCAGAACATGTTCCTGGCCGCCTGGAACGAGGGCGTTGCCTCGTGCCCGAACG
>JBKPFI010000013.1:0-7764 GCA_046728775.1 Actinomycetota bacterium
GGTCACGAGGCGCCGGACGAAGACCGGGATCTTGCGGTCGATGAACCCCTGCATCACCACCTGGCCCGACAGCGTGCCAACAGTCGAGCTCGAGAGCCCGGAGGCGAGCAGCGCCAGCGCGAAGAGCGTGCTGGAGGCACCGCCGAGGATGGGCTCGAGCGTCTTGTGCGCGGTTTCCAGCGACGCAACGTTCAGTAGCCCCGCGTCGAAGAAGACGGTCGCCGCGACCACGAGCATCGCCATGTTGATCAGCCCGGCGATCGACATGGCGATCACGACGTCGACCTTCGTGTAGTGGTAGAGGCGCCGGGCCTCCGCATCGTTCTGTGGCACAACGCGGTTCTGGGTCAGCGCCGAGTGGAGGTAGATCACGTGCGGCATCACGGTCGCGCCGAGGATCCCGACAGCGAGCAACACTGACTCGCTGCCGGCGAACTGCGGCTTGACCGCGTGCAGCGCAACCTGGCCGAGCGGGGGGTGCGAGTACCAGATCTCCGCCAGGTAGCAGGCGCCGATCGTCGCCACGAACGCTGCGATGACCGCCTCGAAGGTGCGCAGGCCGATGCGCTGGAGCCCGAGGATCGCGAAGGTGACGACCCCGGTGATGAGGGCCGCGGGAAAGAGCCCGATCCCGAGCAGCAGGTGAAAGCCGAGCGCGGCGCCGAGGAACTCCGCCAGGTCGGTCGCCATCGCGATCAGCTCGGCCTGGATCCAGAGCCCGAACGAGGTGCGGCGCGAGAACTCCGCCCGGCAGACCTCCGGCAGGTTCCGGCCCGTCGCGATGCCCAGCTTTGCCGAGAGGGTCTGGATCAGCATCGCCATCAGGTTCGAGGCGAGGATCACCCAGCAGAGCGTCAGCCCGAACTTCGATCCACCCGCGATGTTGGTAGCGAAGTTGCCCGGGTCGATGTAGGCGACGCAGGCGACGAACGCCGGGCCGAGGAACGGCAGGATCCGCCAGCCGCGCGGGTACCCCCGCAGCGCCTCCTCGGCCGCCCGCACGCTTCCTGCGGCGACGGCGGCTGACCGTGTCGCCATCACGGTCTCAGTCTAGCCAAAGTTTAGTCGTGTCTAAACTTTTGCGAGCCGCAGATCTGGCAAGTTCCGCCAGCGCCCGTCGACGTCGAAGCCGTAGCCGACGAAGAACTCGTCGGGAACGGTGAAGCCGACGTAGTCGACGGGGAGATCGTCGACCAGGCGCCGGTACGGACGGTCGAGCAACGCGGCGACGCGGAGGCTCGCCGGATTGCGCAGCTCGAACAGCTTGCGCAGGTAGTTCAGGGTCAGGCCGGTGTCGACCACGTCCTCGACGATCAGCACGTCGAGCCCGGTGACCGGAATCGCGCTGTCCTTGAGGAGGCGGACCCTCGAGTGGCCGCCGGTGTCGGCGCCGTTGTAGCCGGCGAGCTCGACGAAGTCGACCTGGTGCGCAATCGGAATCGCGCGCGAAAGGTCGGCGAGGAAGACGAAGCTCGCCTTCAGCAGCGCGACCAGCAGCAGCTCGCGCTCGGCGTAGTCCCTGGCGATGTCCGCGCCGAGCTCGTCGACGCGGCTGCGCAGCTCCTCGGCGGTGAGGAAGACCTCGCCTACACGGGCATCCGTCGCTATGACGCCAGGTCGAGCCGGTAGCGCTGGGCCAGCCGCTCGATATCGCGCTTGTAGAAGAGCTTCACGTTCACGTCGGGGTAGCGCTCCCGGAGCTTGCGCAGCTTGCGGTTCTTGCGGGTCACGAGCCGCTGCTTCATGACGGTGATCTCGAGGAAGAGCTGCTGCTCGGGGAGGTAGAAGTCGGGCGTGAAGGCCTCGAGCACGCGGCCCGCCTCGTCCTCCTCGAGGACGAAGGTGCGCGGCTCGTACTCCCAGGGGACGCCGTAGAAGTCCAGCACCTTCGCGCACTCGCGCTCGGCCTCGTTGGCGAAGCGCGGCCGTGCCCGACCGCGATTCTGCTGGAAATCGGCTCTTTCCGCCACCCGCGACCAGGGTAGCAGCGGGTGCGGACGCGCCCCGCCCGCGGGGACGTGATACACACCGCCCCGCATGCGGCTCCGCCTGACCCCACAGAAGAGTGAGTTCTTCGACCTGTTCGCGCAGGCGTCTGCCAACGCCATCGAGATCGCGCGGCTGCTGGTTCAGCTGCTGGAGAACTTCCCGGAGGACGGGACACCGCTGATCGAGCGGATCAAGGAACGGGAGCACGAGGGAGACCGCCTCACGCACGAGGTCGTGACGCTGCTCAACAAGACGTTCGTGACGCCGTTCGACCGCGACGACATGTACCGCCTGGCGGGCGCGATCGACGACGTCTGCGACCACGTCGACGAGGCCGCCGACAACCTCGGCTCGTGGGGAGTCCAGCGGGTGCCGGAGAAGGCCCGCGCGCAGGCGGAGGTGATCCTGAAGGCGACGACGAAGCTCGACGAGGCCGTCCGCCGGCTCGAGGGCTTCCGCGACTCGAGCGACCAGCTCGCCGCGCTGAGGGAGCTCGAGGATGAGGGCGACCAGCTCGAGCGCGACGCGGTGGCCGAGCTCTTCTCGTCGACCGACGACGCGAAGGTGATCATCCGCTGGAAGGACATCCACGAGCGGCTCGAGGAGGCCGTCGACGCGCTCGAGAACGCGGCCGACGTGCTCGAGGCCATAGTCGTGAAAAACCGCTGAAGATGCTGCGCATCTTCAGCGGGGCCGGTTTGTCCCATCGCTTCGCTCGGGAGACCGAAGATGGATGATGTTCTGCTCGTGGTGGTCGTGCTCGTGGCGCTCGGGTTCGACTTCACGAACGGGTTCCACGACACGGCGAACGCGGTGGCGACCTCCGTCTCGACGAGGGCCCTGTCGCCGCGGCTGGCAGTACTCGTCGCCGCGATCGCGAACCTCGCGGGCGCCTTCGTCACGACCGCAGTCGCGAAAACCGTCGGCAAGGGGATCATCGACACCGCCCTGGCGAACGAGAAGACCGTCCTCGCCGCGCTGATCGGCGCGATCGCCTGGAACCTGATCACGTGGTGGCTCGGCCTGCCGTCGAGCTCGTCGCATGCGCTGATCGGAGGCCTCGTCGGGGCGGCGATCGCCCAGTCGGGCCTCGACGGCGTACAGTGGCACGGGCTCGTTCACAGCGTCGCCATCCCGGCGCTTGCCGCGCCCGCGATCGCGTTCGCCGGCGCCTTCCTGCTCCTGTTACTGATCTACTGGCTCTTCGTCTGGATGAACCCAGGCGTCGCGAACCGCGCGTTCCGGCTCGGCCAGCTCGCGTCGGGGACGTGGGTCGCGTTTACGCACGGCGCCAACGACGCTCAGAAGACAATGGGGGTGATCGCGCTCGCGTTGTTCGAGAGCGGCCACCTCTCCCACTTCTACATTCCGACCTGGGTGATCGTCGCCGCGGCTATCGCGATCGCCGCCGGCACCTACGTGGGCGGCTGGCGGATCATGCGGACGCTGGGGCAGCGCGTCTTCAAGATGGAGCCGGAGAGCGGCTTCGCCGCGCAGATCACGGCGGGCGTCACGATCTACACCGCGACGCGGCTCGGCTACCCGCTCTCGACGACCCACGTGATCTCTGGCTCCGTGCTCGGCGCGGGCGCGACCAGGCGGCTGTCGGCGGTTCGCTGGGGCGTGGCCGGCAACATCGTCTCCGCGTGGCTGCTGACGATCCCGGCAGCCGGCGCGGTCGCTGCCGCGTGCTACTGGCCCGTGCAAGGCCTGTTCTAGCTCTTTTCGCGGCACGACGCCTTGCAACCCGCTTGCTACCGGGCTGCTGCCGCCATCCCGTCAAGTTGGCAGTCAGGAGAAGCGAGCAAGCGAAAGGAGCGAATCATGAAGAAGCTCGCCATCATCGGAACGGTCGTCACCGCGGTTGCCGTGTCGCTTGTCTTCCTCCCGGCAGCGATCGCAAAGCCAACGGGAATGTCGCCGGCCCAGCTGCACGCGCTGATGCTCCGCCAGAGCCAGAGCGATAAGCAGCTGACGCTGGAGCGGGGTGCGAACGAGCGCTTCGCCGTCGGCAACCCGCTGCGGCGCGGAGACGTCATCGCGACGTACGGCAGCCTGGGCACCGGGTCGCTGACCCTGGAGCGCGGGCTCGACGAGCGCTTCGCGTCCGACAACCCGGTCAAGCAGGAGCTCGTCGGCGCGACGCCGTCGCCGTCCGTCGCCTCCTCCGACTTCCAGTGGGGCGACGCCGGCATCGGCGCGGGCGCCCTGCTCGCGGCCATGGCGCTGCTCGGAACCTGCCTCGTCCTCTTCCGGAATCGCGGTCACCTCAAGACCTCGTAGGTCGCTCCATCGCTGAGCGGCGAGCGGGCCCGCCTGCGGCCCGCTCGCCGCGAGGCCGAGACGAAAGGAGAAGCAATGGTCTACTACGACACCGATAGCCGCCTCCAGTTCGCGCGTGAGCACGCCGATCGCCTGGCCGACGAGATGCGGCGCACGCGACCCTTCACGCCGGACGACGTCGGAGATCCGCACCGGAAGAGAATCGTGGCCGGGCTGTTCACGCGTCTCGCACGTGTACGCCACGTCAGGAGCCGCCACGTACCCGCCTATCACGCGTAGCGGAGAGGGGCACAGGGATGCCGGCCTCGCGGCCGCCTCTCTGTGCCCCGCTTCCTACGTCAAGCGGCGACCGAATTCCGCAGCGTGACGGGGTGACCCCACCACACGATTCGCTGCTTACCCGCGCCGTTCTCCATAAGCGCAACGGCGACCGCGAACGCGTCTCCCGGCTGCAGGTCGACGTTTCCGACCTTCCCGAGCCGCATCTTCCATTTCGGGGGCGAGCCGACTGGAGCCTGCAGCTTCCCGCCCGTCGTGGTCATCTCCGTTGCAGCCGCGTCGTCGTCACCGCGCTGGAAGACCCACGCGCAAAGCTCGACCAGTGTCTCGCTCGACGGATCCAGCGGTCCCTGCGCATCGACTCCACCGTCCCCCGTCAATCGCAACTCGTCGTCGAATCTGACCATCGAACCACCGCCAATCCGACCCCTTGCGACTCATCGATAGTTTCACATTTGGTGGAGTCCGACTAGCCTCGCGCGAGCTCCCTCGGCGGCAGAGAGGTTGCCCTTCCGTTCATAGAGCCGAAGGGCATCTGAGATCGCGTCGGCTGCTTCCGCCGGACGACCTCCGGCCTCGAGAACTTCCGCGAGGTCGACGAGCGCGTCGCCGTGGTAGGTGAGGAAGTCCGTGGCCGTCGCGAGCTCGACCCCCTCGCGGGCGAGGACTTCCGCCTCCTCGCTTCGCCCTTGCCGCGCAAGGATCTTTGCCTCCACTCCCCGCCAGACGATGTGCACTGAGAGATCCTCGCCGGCCGCGGTCCGCCGGCTCACCTGGCAGAACCTCTCCGCCTCCTCCCGACGACCTTGCGCGTAGATCGCCTGTGCGAGCATCGCCGCCGTGGTGGCGAGCAGCGCCTTCTCGCCAAGTCTCTGCAGCCGCTCGTAGCCCCAGCGGAGCCGCTTCTCCGCTGCGGCAGGGCGTGCGGCCAGCATCTCGACTGCCGCCTCGAGCTGGGCCGCGCCGGCGGCTGTGTACATGAGGTCGAACTCGTCCACCAAGGCGTTGCCCCGCTGTACGAGCGATCGGGCGATCTTGAAGTCGCCCTGCATCGCGTGGAGCACGGCCAGCGGATGGAGCACGCCGGCGAAGGCTGCCGGGCTGCTCTGAACCTGCTCGCCGAGCTCGTCACAGCGGCGAATCGCCTCCGCGACGGGCATCGGCCCGACGACGGCCGCCAAAGCCCGCCAGACGCGGATGTCGAATAGCTCGCGCTGATCACCGGCACGCACCGCCGACTCGGCAGCGCGCTGCCACGCCCGGTCGGCCTTCGCCACCTGGCCCCGGATCCAGTCGGACAGGGCTCTCAGGCACCACGCCCGACACTGGCCGAGCTCGTCGTCGAACTGTTCGAACACCCCGAGCGCGGCTTCAATGACATGCTCCGTCTCCGCGACCGAGCTGCCTGCTTCCGCCTGGAGTCGCACGAACTGCTGCTCGACGCGCGCGCGCGCCTGGAGGAGCTCGTCATTGGCCGACCGGTCGATTGCCTCGGTGAGGACACGGTCGGCATCCGCGAGGCGGCCGGCTTCGAAGAGCGCCGCCCCGAGCGTGGGCAGCAAGGCCAGGCGGGTCGGGTCGTCCGGCGGGAGGAGCGACGCGGCCCGATCGAGCAGGTTGCCGCAGGCAGCCGGGTCTCCGAGCACGAAGGCCTTGCGCCCGGCCGCCTCGAGCCTCATCATTGCTTCGCGGGCGAGCTTCAGCTCGCGCTCGCCCACAAGGCCGAGCTCGGCACGGCAGCGGTACGACTGCTCGAGGTGGAAGCCAACGATCTCGTCCTCGCTGTCCGGACTCGCGCCAAGGCGGCTTGCCAGCCGCTCGTGCAGGTCTGCGCGGACCTCTTTCGGCAGGCTCTCGTACGCCGCCTCCTGGATGAGCGCATGGTTGAAGCGAAAGGCGTCCTCGACCGAGGAAGCCGACGGATCCGGCTGGATGAGCTGCCTCCGGACGAGCGCCATCAGTAGCTGCCCGAGTGCGCCGCGGTCGCTCTCGGAGAGAAGCGCAGCGACCGAGGTCCACCTGAAGTGCCGACCCTCCACCGAAGCGTGCTCGAGGACCTTGCGCTCGGCCGGGTCGAGGCCGGCGATGCGCGCAGCGAGGACCGCCTGGATGCTCGGCGGGAGCGTCGCCGTCTCGCCGCGCTCCTTTTCGGTCGCGACGAGCTGCTCGAGGAACAGCGGGTTGCCCTCGGCGGTGCGGACGATCCTGGCCGCCTCCAGTGAGTCATCGTCCGGCGCGAGCGACCGCACGAGCTCCTGGGCGTCTGCCTCGTCAAGCGCCTCCAGAGCGACGACCGATCTGTTTCGGTCTTCGAACGCCCATGACGGGCGGCCTTCGAGGAGCTCCGGGCGCGCAAGGCATACGACGAGGAGCGGTGTTCCGGCCGAAAAGCCGACCAGATACTCGATCAGGTCGAGGAGCAGGGGCTCGGCCCAGTGGACGTCCTCGAAGCCGACGATCAGCGGACGCTCTACGGCTGCGGCCTCGAACAGCTTCCGCACCGCCCAGAAGGTCTCCTCGGCAGGCGCGGTCTCGTCCGAGAGGCCGACCAGGCTCCGCATCCGGCGCCCGACAAGCTCTGACTCCTCGTCGCGGCCCATCAGCTGCGCGATGCCCTCGTGGGGTTCCTCGCCCGCCAGCTGCCGCACGATCTCGATCAGCGGGTGGAAGGTGATGCCTTCGCCGTACGAGAGGCAGCGGCCGACCGCGACCGTCGCGGCGTCCCCAACCTCTGCGAGCAGCTCACGGCCGAGGCGCGTCTTGCCGATGCCCGCCGGCCCCAGGATGGTGCAGAGTCGGCACGTGCGCGTGTCGCGCGCCACTGAGAAACCCTCCCGAACCGCGACCAGCTCGCGCTCGCGGCCGACGAACGGCGTCGTCGGACGCTCGACGACTGCGTCCGGCGCAGTCAGCTCGTGCAGCCTCCACGCCTGGACCGGCGCCAATCGGCCCTTGACCTCCAGAGGCTTGAGCGGCTCCGCCCGGACCATCGCCTCGACGAGCCGGTACGTGCGGTCGCCGAGGAGGATGTCCCACGCATCCGCGGCCTGCTCGAGCCGTGCCGCAACGTTCACGGAATCACCCGAGGCGAAGATCTCTCGCCCGGCGCCGCCGCCGACGAAGACGTCGCCGGAGTTGACCCCGAGCCGGACCGCGAGCTCGATTCCGTTCGAGCGCTTCAGCTCGTCGGCGAGAGCCCGGACCTCCTCACGC
>JBKPFI010000001.1:0-2269 GCA_046728775.1 Actinomycetota bacterium
GATCATGCCCTTCTCGCGCACGAGAAGTGGCATATTGGATCGTATACATTCATGGTTGAACAAGATCCCCGAGGCCGCGAACAGGTCATACGACTCGCGGTAGTTCACCGTGATGTAGTGCCCGTAGACCTTGGCCACGCCGTACGGCGAGCGCGGGTGGAACGGCGTCAACTCGTTCTGCGGCACCTCGCGCACCTTGCCGAACATCTCCGACGACGAGGCCTGGTAGAAGCGAATCTCGGGGTCGACTGCGCGAATCGCCTCGAGCATTCGCGTCACGCCTACCGCAGTGAACTCGGCGGTGAGCACCGGCTGGTTCCAGGAGGTCGGCACGAAGCTCTGCGCGGCGAGGTTGTAGACCTCGTGCGGCTGCGCCTGCCGGAGGGCGGCGTCGAGCGACGGCGGGTCGAGCAGGTCGCCCTGGAGCAGGGTCAGCCGGTCGGTCAGATGGGCGATGCGCTCGACGTTCTCGGTCGACGCGCGGCGGGTCATGCCGTAGACCTCGTAGCCCTTTTCGAGCAGGAGCTCGGCGAGGTACGAGCCGTCCTGGCCGGTGACGCCGGTGATCAGGGCTCTGCGGTCGCTCACGACGCCCGCATTGTCCCGGTTTGGATTCCGCGTTGAGCGGCCTCCAGCACATCCTGGACGGTGCGCTCCAACGGAATCGCCGGCTCCCAGCCGGTCGCGGCGCGCAGCTTCGACGCGTCGCCCGCGAGAACGCGCACCTCGGCAGGCCGCAGTCGTGCCTCGTCGCGCTCGATCGTGATTGGGACCCCTGCAGCGTCGACCAGGAGCTCCGCGACGCGCCTCAGCGGCACGGCCTGCCCCGAGCCCACGTTGTACGTGCCGGCGGGAACCGCCGGGTCGAGCAGGAGCCGGTAGGCCCGGCAAACGTCGCGCACATCGGTCAAGTCGCGTTCGACCTCGAAATCGCCGACCAACAGTGTCCCGCCGCCCTCTCGTCGCAGCCGCGCGACCTGCGCGGCCCACGAGCCGAGCGCGAAGCGCTCGTCCTGGCCAGGGCCGATGTGCGGGAAGGCGCGCGCGACGACGACCTCGAGGTCTCTCGCCTGCCGGCACGCCAGCTCGGCCGCCGCCTTCGAGGCGCCGTAGGGGGAGAAGGGGTCGACCGGCGCCTCTTCAGGAGTGGGAACCACAGGGGCGCGTCCGTAGACCTCGCCGCTCGAAACGAACAGGAGCCGCGCACCCGGGGCTTCGGCATGCACGGCTTCGACCACGTTCAACGTGCCGAGCACGTTGGTCCGCCACACCTCGGTCACATCGCCCCACGAGTCGGCAACCGAGGAAACGGCGGCGAGGTGGACGACACCCTCGGGTCGCGCCTCGCGCACGGCTGACGCAAGGAACGCAGCGTCGAGCACGTCTTCCTCGTACGGCAGAAACGCGCCACCCAGCTCGACCTGCAAATGCGTCCCGACGAACCCTCGCGGGCCCGTTACGAGGACGCGTTGCACCTCAGTAGGCGCCGCGGCCCGTGAGCACCGCCGGGATGGTCTTAACGAGGATCGAGATGTCCATCCAGATCGACCAGTTCTCGAGGTAGTAGAAGTCGAGCCGCACGAGGTCGTCGAAGCCGAGGCTCGAGCGGCCGGAGATCTGCCACAGGCCAGTCACACCCGGTAGGACGAGGTACCGCTTGCGGTGCCAGCGCTCGAGCTGGGCGTAGTCGCGCAGCGGCAGCGGGCGCGGGCCGACGAGGCTCATCTCGCCGCGCAGCACGTTCCAGAGCTGCGGGATCTCGTCCAGCGAGAGTCGGCGGAGGAATGCACCGACCGGCGTGACGCGCGGATCCTCGCGGATCTTGAACAGCGGCCCGTCCGCCTCGTTGGATGCCTCGAGCTCGGCCTGGCGACCGGCGGCGTCCGCGTACATGGTGCGGAACTTCAGCATCCCGAACTCCCGCTCGCCCAGCCCGATCCGGCGGTCGCGGTACAGCACGGGCCCGCGCGACGTGAGCTTCACCGCGGCGGCGATGCCGAGCCAC
The DNA here is from genome assembly GCA_046728775.1 of Actinomycetota bacterium. Lineage (GTDB taxonomy): Bacteria > Actinomycetota > Thermoleophilia > Gaiellales > Gaiellaceae > AC-32. The sequence goes on from JBKPFI010000001.1 coordinate 2,006, forward strand.
AGCGGCAGGCCGACCACGAGCACGAAGGCCGACACGAGCAGGTCGAAGGTGCGCTTGACGACCCAATCGAGGCCGACGAACGCCGGCGGCCGCAGCTCGAAGAGCGGGATGCTCTGGCCCGGGACGAACTCGACGCGCTCGGTCAAGAGCTCCGTCGCCTTCGGCGCGATCCGCACCTCGACGCCCCGACGGTGGGCCTGGTCGACGATCTCGAGCAGCTCCCGCTCTCCGAAGTCCGAGTCGGTCACGATCAGCTCGTCGACA
>JBKPFI010000207.1:0-3066 GCA_046728775.1 Actinomycetota bacterium
GTGCGAAGGATCTCCGTGCGGAGTTGCCCCGGACCCTCGCCCAGGTTCTCTATCAGCATCTCGCCCTCCTCGCTCGAGAGTGGAGCGAGGGTCGCAGCCTCGGTCTCGCGCCAGCCCACGCGTGTCTCGAGCAGCTCCGTGCGCGCCAGGCCGAGCACGAGGATCGGGGCCGCCGAGACCCGCTCGGCGAAGTAGTCGATGAGGTCCAGGAGCGTCGGCTCCGCCCAGTGTAGGTCCTCGAACACGAGCACGAGCGGGCTCTCGCTCGCCAGCAACTCGAAGAGGCGACGGGCAGCCCAGAAGGTCTCACCGCCCGAGCCCGGAGCCTCTTCATCCCCGACGAGATCCGCCAGCCTGGCCTCGATCAGGTCAGCGTGCTCCTCACCGGTCAGGATCTCCGCGAGCGGGCGCCGCTCACCGACCTGGCGGACGATCTCGGCGAGCGGCAGGTACGTCGCTCCCTTTCCGAACGACACGCAGCGCCCGACGAGGACGGTGGCGTCGCCGTCGAGCTCGGACGCCAGTTCGCTCGCGAGGCGCGTCTTGCCGATCCCAGCCTCTCCGAGGAGCAGGAAGATACGACAGCTGCGCGCATCGACCGCGCCGGCGAACGCGCGGCGAAGCATTTCGAGCTCATGGCCGCGGTCGACGAAAGGCGCCTCGAGTCGCCGCGGCGGCGCGAGACGTCTTCGGCCAGCTCGATGACTCGAGCGTCGCCGTCGCGAGTCGGCTCGGCCACGACCGCGCCTCCGAGCACGCGCAGAGTCGCCGGCCCGAGCAGGACCTCACCCGGCCCGGCGCGCTGGAGTATGCGCTTCGCCAGGGCGATCGCCGGCCCGGCCGCGAACCCATGTCCGGTCTCGTCGACACCCGCGAGAACCTCGCCGGTCTCGATCCCTACGCGGAGCTCCATGCTTTCGGGGTCGAGCCCGCCTGCCGCAGTCAGCTCTAGCGCCGCGCGAACGGCGCGCGCCGGGTCGTCCTCGTGCGCATGCGGGATCCCGAAGACGGCCAGCACCTCGTCGCCGGCGCGTTGCTCGATCGTGGCGCCGTGATCCTCGAGCACTGCCCGCACCCGCGCTAGCGCGGTCACGACCGCCTTGCGAAGGAGCTCAGGGTCGATCGTCTCGGGGCAATCGATGTCGGCGAAGAAGATCGTCACCGTTTTGCGGCGCTCCTCGGGTGGCTCTGCCGCCTCCTGCGCCCGCGCGGCTACCGGCGGCTCCAGTGAGGGGTCCTGAGCGAGGATCGCGTGCTCGAGCTGGCGGAGCGGTGCGCCCGGCTCGATCCCGAGCTCGTCGACGAGCGTCCTACGGGTGGCCTGGTAGGCCTCGAGCGCGTCGGCCTGGCGACCGCCGCGGTAGAGCGCCAGCATCAGCTGTCCGCGCAGCCGCTCGCGAAATGGGTAGTCGTCGATGAGCTGTTCGAGCTCGGGGACCAGCTCGGCGCCCGCCCCGAGGAGGAGCCTGGCCTCGATCAGGTCCTCGAGCGTCGCGGTGCGAAGCTCTTCGAGCCGAGCCGTCTCGAGCGCGGCGAACGGCTCGAAGGCGAGGTCGGCGAGCGGCTGCCCGCGCCACAGAGCGAGTGCCTCTTGGAGCTTCTCGACGCGATCCTCCCCCTCCGCGGCACGGCCCTCGCCCGTCAGCCGCTCGAAGCGTCCGAGGTCGATCTGCTCGGACGAGACGTCCAGGAGGTACCCGCCGCGGTGCGAGACGAGGACTCCCGGTCCCAGTGCGCGGCGAAGCTGGGCGACGTAGTTCTGCAGGGCGGCCCTTGCGGTTCGAGGAGGCTGCTCGCCCCACAGCGCGTCGATCAACGCGTCGCTGGAAACGGGCTCGCCCGGCCGGAGCAGCAGCAGGGCAAGTAACGCGCGCGGCTTTCTGCGGCGGAGCTGGACCGGCCTACCTCGGTCCCGAACCTCGAGCGGCCCGAGGATGCGGAAGTCCACGACACTCCCGGTTCTACACCCCTCGACCGCCCCAAACAAGCCGGTTCGAGCCGGGCCTGAATACGCATTGGCGCCGTGTTAGCGCCCGCGGTCATCGTTTCTCTTGGACATGACGGCTACCAGGGAGACTCCCACGAGGCTCGAAGCCGAAGACACGATTTCTCGCCTCGGAGGGCTGCGGGCGCCTCTCGCGTGCGCCGCCGCCGCTCTCGTCCTCGCGAGTGTCGCCGGAGCGGCCAATTCCTCGTCGTTTGCGGACCCGGCCGGAGACGTGGGCCTGGCCTCCGATGTCACGGGCGTCGACATCTCGAACGACGACGCGGGAACGCTCGCGTTCCGGGTAGCCGTTGCACCCGGCCGCACGATCGGCCTGCCCGGCGACGAGGTGGGAGTCGCGCTCGACCTCGACCAGAACCCCGACACCGGGACAGTGTTCTACGGCACCGAGGTCGGAATCGTGTTCGACGAGACCACGCTCTACTTCCTGCGCGCCGATGGCGCCCGCTTCTCCGAGGCCGCGCGGCCGCCGTCTTTACAGGGATCGATCACCGACGGCTTCGTGACGCTCTCGGTCAAGGCCGCGGATCTCGGGCTGGCGCCGACCGATGGATTCAACGTCTTTGCGGTCAGCCATTCCTACCGCAGCGGCGACACTGACACGGCACCGGACATCCGCACGGTCAACTACGAGCAGGTCGCCGGAACGCCGGCGAAGGTTCCAGGGCCGGACACGCGGGCGCCGCTCGACCGAGCCCTCCCTGCCCGCGGCGTTCACGGCAAGCGGATCGAGCTCGACTACTGGGCCGCCGACGGGCGGGGCATGACCGCCGACACACTCAGAATCTACCGTCGCGGGACGCTCCTCCGGACCATCCACGTCTCACTCGGGGACGTGAACCCGTTCTTCTTCTACTACCAGACGTGGCGAGTCCCGCGGACGATCCGGGGCCGGCTTCGGTTTTGCGTCCGTTCGGTCGATGCAGCCGGCAACAGGAGCAACCAGAGCTGCGCCCGACTCAGGATCCGTTGAAGCTTCTCGGGGGGGAGACGCGGGGCCCGCCAGAAAAAGCCCGCCACCCCCCGGACCAAACGGAACCGCCAACGAAAGAGGTAGCGGC
>JBKPFI010000096.1:0-4299 GCA_046728775.1 Actinomycetota bacterium
GTGTATCGTCGGCAGCGTCAGATGTGTATAAGAGACAGTGGTCGGCCTGCTGGTCTTCTTCATCGCAGGCGTCGCGGAGACGAACCGGCCGCCCTTCGACCTCCCCGAGGCCGACACCGAGCTCGTCGCCGGCTATCACACCGAGTACAGCGGCATGCGCTTCGGCCTCTTCCAGATGGGCGAGTACGTGAACATGATCACGCTTTCGGCCCTGGCCGTGACGCTCTTCTTCGGCGGCTGGTACGGGCCCTGGGCGCCGCTGGGGCCGCTCTGGTTCGTGATCAAGCTGCTGATCGTCCTGTTCCTCTTCCTCTGGATCCGCGCGACGCTGCCGCGGCTGCGCTACGACCAGCTGATGCGCTTCGGCTGGAAGGTGCTGCTGCCGGTGGCGACGATCAACGCCCTGGTGACCGCGGCCTGCGTGGTGGCGTTCTGATGAGTCCGAATCCGCTCGACAGCGTCAAAGGCTTCGGCGTCACCTTCAAGCAGATCTTCAAGAAGCCGATCACGCAGCAGTACCCGGAGTACAAGCGCCCGGTCTACCCCCGCTTCCGCGGGCGCCACAGGCTGCACCGCCACGAGAACGGGCTCGAGAAGTGCATCGGCTGCTCCCTCTGCGCGGCGGCCTGCCCGGCCGACTGCATCCGCGTCGTCGCGGCCGAGAACACGCCCACGAACCGGGTCTCGGCGGGCGAGCGCTACGCGCGCATCTACGAGATCAACATGAGCCGCTGCATCTTCTGCGGCTACTGCGAGATCGCGTGCCCCTTCGACGCGATCACGCTCGGCAACGAGTTCGAGATCTCCGAGTACTCGCGCGACGACCTGATCTACACGAAGGACATGCTGCTGGCCGAGCCGATCAAGAAGGTGCCGGTCGCCGATCCCGACCTCTACGACACGCCGGTCCCCTACTACAAGGCCCACTCTTGATTCTCGCGTCGGCCGCCAACGTCCTCGTCTGGGTCGTCTGGATCGCCGCGGCCTTCGCCTGCCTCGGCTCCGGGATCGCGGTCGTCTCGTTCCAGAACCCCTTCTACTCGGCGCTCTCGCTGATCGGAAACCTCGCCTCGCTCGCGGTCCTGTACCTCCTGCTCTCCGCGGAGTTCGTCGCGGCGGCGCAGGTGCTCGTCTACGCAGGCGCTGTGATGGTGATGTTCCTGTTCGTCATCGGCTACCTCGGCGGCCGCGCCGATGCGGCCTGGGCCGGCGGGCCGAGCTGGCAGATGGTCGGCGCAGTCGCGGCCTCGGCCGCGCTCTTCGTCGAGGTGATCGTCGTCGTCGGCCTGAAGACGGGCGGCCGGCTCTCGCACCAGGCCTCGATCGACGCGGCGTTCGGCGGGCCCCATCAGATCGGGCGGCTGTTCCTGACCGACCACCTGCTCGCGTTCGAGATCACCTCGATCGTGCTGCTCGTCGCGGCCGTGGGCGGCGTGATCCTCGGCAGCCACTCGAGGGACGCGGCGACCTCCGAGACGCAGCAATGAGAGGGCCCGATGTTGTCTGGTACCTCTGCGTGGCCGGGTTCCTCTTCTGCACCGGCGCGCTGGGCGTGCTGCTGCGGCGGAGCCCGCTGATCGTGCTGCTCTCACTCGAGATCATGCTCAACGGCGCGAACCTCGCCCTGATCGCGTTCTCGCGCCACTACGGCCAGGGCGACGGGCAGATCTTCGCCCTGACCGTGATGGCCGTCGCCGCGTCGGAGGTCGTCGTCGGGCTGGGGCTGATCGTCGCAATCGCGCGCAAGCGGATCGACCTCGACGTGGACAAGCTCTCGACCCTCCGCGGCTGACGTGATTCCCGCCGCCTGGATCTGCCTCTTCTCGCCGCTCGCCGCTGCGCTCTGGATCACGCTCGCAGGCAACCGGCTCTCGCGCCGGGGTGCGGGGTTCGTCTCCACCGCCTCGGTCGTAGTCTCGTTCGTCGCCGCGGTGGTCGCCTTCGCCGCGCTGCTCGGCGATTCCCCGGATGACCGCGAGCACTACTCGACGCTCTGGAGCTGGCTGACGGCCGGCCAGCTCGACTTCGGCCTGCGGATCCTGGTCGACCCGCTCTCGACGTTCATGATGCTGGTCGTCGCGGGAGTCGGCGCCCTGATCGTCGCCTACTCGATCGGGTACATGGACGGCGACGACGAGGAGCGGCGCTACTTCGCCTACATGGCGCTGTTCGTCTTCTCGATGCTGCTGCTCGTCCAGGGCGGCAACCTGTTGATCCTGCTCGTCGGCTGGGGCCTCGTCGGCCTCTCCTCGTACCTGCTGATCGGCTTCTGGCACGAGCGGCCGAGCGCGATCGCGGCGGCGAAGAAGGCGTTCGTGATGAACGCCGTCGGCGACGCGACGATGGCGCTCGCGCTCTTCCTCCTGATCCAGCGAGACGGCTCGCTGAACTTCGAGGTCGTCTTCTCCCGGGCCGACTCGCTCGGCGGCTGGGCGGCGAACCTGGTGGCGCTCGGCCTGCTCGGCGGCGCGGTCGCGAAGTCCGCCCAGCTGCCGCTGCAGACGTGGCTTCCGGACGCGATGGAGGGCCCGACGCCCGTCAGCGCCCTGATCCACGCCGCCACGATGGTGACCGCCGGCGTCTACCTGATCGTGCGCACGAGCCCGCTCTTCGAGCAGGCGCCGCGCGTGCTCGAGCTCTCCGCCGGGCTTGGCGCGGCCACGCTCCTGCTGGCGGGCCTGATCGCGCTCGTCCAGGTCGACATCAAGCGCGTGATCGCCTACTCCACGATGTCGCAGATCGGCTACATGTTCCTCGCGGCCGGGCTCGGGGCGTACCCGAACGCGATGTTCCACCTGATGACGCACGCCTTCTTCAAGGCGCTGCTCTTCATGGCTGCGGGGATCGTGATCCACGCGCTTCTAGGCGAGCAGGACATGCGCCGGATGGGCGGGCTGCGGCGCCTGATGCCGCTGACCTACGTCGCCTTCCTCGTCGGCGCCCTTGCCCTTGCCGGGATACCGCCCTTCTCGGGCTTCTTCTCGAAGGACTCGATCCTGGCGGCCGCGCTCGACCACGGCTGGTACGGCGACGTGCTGTGGGTCGTCGGCATGGTCGGGACGTTCCTGACCGGCCTCTACGCCTTCCGGATGCTCTTCCTCGTCTTCTGGGGCGAGCCCTCGGCCTTCGTGCGTGAGCATTTTCACGAGCTGAAGCGGGATCTCGTCGGGTACGCGCTCTCGGTGCCGGTCGGCATCCTGGTCGTCCTCGCGGCGTTCGGCGGCTTCGTCCAGTTCGCCGGCGTCTGGACACCGATCACGAACTGGCTCGAGCCGGTGGCGCCGCCGCTCGTCGAGGCGACAGGGACGCAGGAGGCGGTCTCGAGCATCGTGGCGGTCGCCCTCGGGCTCGCCGGCATCGGAACCGCTTGGTGGATCTACGGTGCTAGGCGCGCCCCGATGCCAAGAGTCACGGCCCTGCAGACGCTCTTCGAGCACAAGTTCTACTTCGACGAGCTCTACGACGCCGTCTTCTACCGGCCCGCCGTCTTCCTGGCGCTGGCCCTCGGCGCGTGGATCGAGCGGCCGCTCGTCTTCGGCTCGGTGCGCGAGCTCTCCGAGGGCATGCGCGGGCTCGGCTTCGAGACCCGCCGGCTGCAGACCGGGCTCGTGCGCACCTACGCGCTCACGATCGCGGCGAGCCTCGCCGTCGTCACCGTCGTCTTCGTGGCGGTCCGGTGATGGACGCCGGCTGGCTGACGACGGCGCTGATCCTGCTCCCGGTGGCGGGGGCGCTCGTCGTCTGGGTGCTGCCGCTGCGGCCGTTCGCAGTCGGCTCGACGGCGCTGCTCGTCGCCCTGGCCGAGGTCGCGCTGTGGGTCGACGCCGTTGCGCGCTTCGACTTCGACCAGCCCGGGCTGCAACTCGACCAGCAGCAGAGCTGGTTCGCCGACCTGCACGTGTCCTACCACGTCGGCTTCTTCGGCTTCTCGCTCTGGCTCGTCGGGCTGACCGTGGTCGTGCTCGCCGGCGCGACCGGCTACGCGGTCTGGGCCGGGCGCGAGCGGCCGCGGGCCTATTACGGGCTGATGCTGCTGCTGACCGGCGCGATCGTGGGCGTGTTCACCTCCCAGGACCTACTGCTCGTCTCCGCCTTCTTCGAGGCGATGCTGATCCCGCTCTACGTCCTGATCGGCGTGTGGGGCGGCCCGGGCCGGCTGGGCGCGACGATCAAGTTCGTGATCTACACGATGGCGGGCTCGCTGCTGATGCTCGCGGCGATCGTCGTCTACGGCCTCCAGCAGGGGACGTTCGACCTCCTCGAGATCGGCCCGAGCAGCAGCGTCTGGCTCTTCCTCGG
>JBKPFI010000019.1:0-3277 GCA_046728775.1 Actinomycetota bacterium
GGATCGTCGTGGCGGGAGAGGCCGACTGCCCCTTCTCGCTCTGCTTCGCCCTCGTCCGCTTTCTCCCGGACGGGAGCCTCGATCGGAGCTTCGGCGCCAACGGCGTAGTGCGAACGATGTTCGCGAGGTACGGCGCGAGCAGGGCCTACGACGTGGCCGTACAGCCGGACGGCAAGATCATCGCCGTCGGCATGCGGTTCCTCGGCAACGACGCGCAGAACGACGAGCTGTTCGCCGTCGCTCGGTACCGGCCCGACGGCAAGCTCGACAGGACCTTCTCGCACGACGGGCTCGCCTCCGTCGACTTCGGCTTCGGCGACGCCGACGCCTCTGCCGTCGCCGTTCAACGAGGCGGAAAGATCCTCGTCGCCGGTAGCGGGGCGCGCAACGCGAACCGAACCGAGGAAGATTTCGCAGTCGCTCGCCTCCGAGCGAACGGCAGGCTCGACCGCTCCTTCTCGGGCGACGGCCGCGTGACAGTCGACTTCGGCCACCGGCTCTCGGACGGGGTTCACGGACTGACGCCGCGCCGCGACGGGTGCATCGTGCTCGCCGGCAGCTCGGGGAAGCGCGGCGCCGTGCCGCGGATTGCGGTGGCGCGGTTACTGGCGAACGGCCGCCTCGACCGCAGCTTCGGCGCCGGCGGAAAGAGGCTGACGAGACCCGGGCGGTACGGTGGCTATGCGAACACGGTCGTCCAGCAGTCGGACGGCCGGATCGTCGTCGCCGGAAGGGTGTTCGACGACCGTCGCCTCGACACGTCGGCCTGGGCGCTCGCTCGGTACGGTCGCGGAGGTGCCCTCGACCGCTCGTTCGGTCATGGCGGCCTTGTGGTCAGCGACTTCAGCACGGGCGCCGACTGGGTGGGAGCGCTCGCCGTGCAGCGGGACCGGCGGATCGTTGCGGTGGGGTCCATCGGCGAGAGCCAGTCGCTCGCGCGCTACCGCGCCGGCTGAGCCGCGGGCCTTGACCGCCTAGCCGGTCGGGCACTCCGGGCAGCGCCCCGAGAAGGTCAGCTCGAGCTCGTCGACGGCGTAGCCGGATGCGGCCTCGACGCGCTCGGCGATAGACCCGATCTCGCGGTCGTGAACGTGCGCGACGGCGCCGCAGGAACTGCAGACGACGTGGTGGTGTCGATGCTCGCCCGGGAGCTCGTAGTAGCTGCGGTCGGCGCCCAGGTCGGTCCGGAGCAGCAGGCCCTCGCCGACCAGGGTGTCGACCGTCCTGTAGACGGTGGCGCGGTGCAGCTCCGGGGCCTTCTCCTTGACCGCGGCACAGATCTCGGCAGCGCTGAGATGCGTGCTCGTGCTGTCGAGGAGCGTCTGCCAGATGAGCGAGCGCTGGCGGGTGAGCCGTCCGCCACGGGCGCGGAGTGCGGTGAGTGCCTCTCCGTCGGCCAGTGGGGGTTCGATGTGTCCGACGCGCATTTACCCTCGCTCGAGCAGCGAGCCCCAGCGCTCCTCGATTCGCCGCGCCTTCCAGAGCGCGACCGAGAAGAGCCAGGTGGCGACGAAGAGGCCGACCACGACGTAGCCGATGTGGCCGAAGTCGAGGTTGTCGAGGAAGCTCCAGAAGCCGCCCTCGAGCGAGAACTTCGCGGCGAGCACCTGCAGGAGCTCGATCGAGCCGATCACCAGCGCAACCGCGACCGACAGGCTGGTGACGGTGATGTTGTAGTAGACCTTGCGAACCGGGTTGGAGAAGGCCCAGCCGTAGGCCTGGCTCATGAAGGCGCCGTCGGCGGTGTCCATCAGGCTCATCCCGGCGGCGAAGATGATCGGCAGCGAGATCACGGCCAGGAAGGGCACGTGATGGGTGGCGACGCCGGCCGCCAGCGCGAGCAGGCCGATCTCGGTGGCGGTGTCGAACCCGAGCCCGAAGAGGATGCCGAGCGGGTACATCTTCCAGCTGCGGTCGATCTTTTGGCCGATCCGCCTGAGGAAGAAGCGGCTCATCAGGCCCTGGTTGAGGAGCGCCTCTTCGAGCTTCTGCTCGTCGTAGTGGCCACGCTTCATGCGGCGGAAGACGCCGAGGATGCTCAGCAGCACGAGCAGGTTGAGCGCGCCGATCAGGAGCAGGAAGGTGCCCGACACGGACGCGCCGATGTAGCCGCCGTAGTCCTGGAAGGTCGGGATCTTCGAGTTGACCGTCGTGGCCGCGATCGCCAGGCCGGCGGCGAGCGAGAAGACGATCGTCGAGTGGCCCAGCGAGAAGAAGAAGCCGACGCCCAGCGAGCGCTTCCCGTCCTGCAGGAACTTGCGGGTCGTGTTGTCGATCGCGGCGATGTGGTCGGCGTCGAACGCGTGCCGCAAGCCGAACGTGTAGGCGAGCGTGCCCAGCCCGGCCAGCGCGGGGTTGTGCCGCGCGTAGTAGAGGAAGAGGCCGAAGCCGAGCAGATGCAGGAATGCCACTCCACCCGCGAACCCGCCCAACCGTGCCCACTCGGCCCGAGTCAACGCCTGCTTCCAGACCCGCCAGCCGCGCTGCGCTGTTTGCTCCTCGACCGCCCTCCGCACCCCGGACATCTTGCTACCTCCCTTGTCGCTGCGCTTACGAGTCGCGACTGATTCGCAACAAGAGGTTCAGCGGTTCGACAGCGGCACTTCTAACTGCGCTCCGCGTGCCCGGAGCGTGAGAATGTGCGCCTGCCCGCCTACACGCTCAACGAGGACGCGGTCAGGCACGCGAAGCGGCTGATCGATGCGCGCCAATACGTGCTCCGCTCGAGATGGCAGAACGTGCAGCCGCGCGCACGGGAGCAGAACGCGTTCCTGAAGGCGCACTCCTGGGAGGAGTACGCCGCCTGGCATCTCGGCCTCACCGAGGGCGCCGACGACGAGACGAAGGCGCGCCACGCGTTTGTCTACGGCGACTTCCGCCGCCTGCACCGGATGGGGTTGATCGCCTGCCACTACCGTGCCGCGGAGTGGCGGCACAAGGAGATCGAGCTTGCAGCCCACGAGCTCCTGCAGTACCTCGACCGGAAGAGCGCCTGACGACCGCCACCGCCCGAGGGCGGCGCCAACCCCGACAAGAGACGCTGCCCTCGTCGCTGCCCGCTACGGGCAAACGATCGGGAGACTGAAGTCCACCACGTAGTAGTCAAGCCAGGCCGAGTAGACGCGAATCTCCCAGTCCGCTGCGCCCGCAGACGTGGTGTTGTAGCAGTGGGTGCCGGCTGCGACCTGGTCACCGTTCTTGTAGACGTCCATCAGCGAGCGCACCGAGTCCAGAAGAATCACGTTTCCGAGGAGATCGACACCGGTCAGCTTGTACC
>JBKPFI010000409.1:0-3793 GCA_046728775.1 Actinomycetota bacterium
CGGCTCGATTCTCGGCGCTTGCATGCTTTCGTGGCAATGGGCGCGTCAGCCGCCATCGGCGCGCGTGATAAAGCAATCCGGGTGATCTGCCCTCTTAAAGACATGGGCGCGGAGCTCGCCGAGATCGAATCGCTCTACCGCGCGTCCTACTCGCGCTACCGAAACGCTCTCGCGACCGTCACCGGGAGCTACGAGTCGGCGCGCGACGCCGTTCAGCAAGCGTTCGCGCAAGCGATTGCCAAGCGGGCGGGGTTCCGCCGCGAGGGATCGCTGAGTGCGTGGGTGTGGAAGATCGCGCTGAGGCAGGCGCTCGCGCTGCGCGAGGAATTCGCCGACGCCGATCTCAACGGCGCGTTCGACCCTGGTCTTGTCGAGCCGACGAGCGACCCGGTGCTTTCGGCCGCGCTCCGAGCGCTCCCACCGCGCAGACGGCTTGTCGTCTTTCTGCGCTACTTCGCCGACCTCTCCTACCCAGAGATTGCCGACGTCGTCGGCATCAGCGAAGGAACGGTCGCGGCGACCCTCCACCAGGCGCGGGTGGCGCTGCACGAGGCATTGACGGAAGGAGTGACGAGCAGTGGCAGTCGATGAGCTAGGTGAACGGTTCGTCAACCTGAGGCATCCGCCGGATGATCCGGACTGGCTCGGGGTCACGCGCTTGGCACGTCCCCGCCGCCGACTTCGTCCGCGCTTCGCGCTCGCGGTCGCCGCGGCGGCGGCGGCAGTCGTCGCAGCAGCCCCGGCCTTCGGTCTCGGCGGCAAGCTCGTGCGCATCTTCGCGACCGGCGAACCGGCGCCGGCGCCCATCGAGCGGTCGTTCGCGGGTATGGATGCGGGCGCACCGCCCGGATTTCAGACAGGAGTCGTCGCCTCGCAAACGCGCAAGATCGTCCTGCCGGGCGACGTCGCGCTCTGGATCGCGCCCACGAGCAAAGGCGGCTTCTGCCTCTTCATCGAAGGCGGTGGAGGCCAATGTGATACCGCCCGGGCACTCAAGTTCTGGCCGACGTTCTCGATCGGCGGCGATTTCTCACAGCAGGGCGTGATCGAAGACGGTCCCGTCTTGATCGATGGCTCGACGACGCTCAGCGACGCGGCGAGCGTCGAGGTGCACTTCGAGGACGGGGGCTCGGTCACGATTCCCGTCGTCTGGGTGTCGGCACCGATCGACGCCGGCTTCTTCGGCTATCACGTGCCGGCTGCGCACCTGCGCGTTGGCGCTCGCCCAAAGCTCCTTATCCTCCGCGATGCCAACGGCAACGAACTCCGGCGCGACTCCTCGGCGTTCGAGGTTCCGGCGTTCCGGCAGGGCCCCGAGATCGGACTCGCCCCGTGCATGGTCAGAGGCGGTGGCGATGCCTGTCTCAAGGCCGCCTTCGGTTCTGGCGCCGTCCCCGGGCCGCCTCGCCCCGATGCAGATCCGCCGTCGAAGCATTTCCACGGCCAGCTTCCGTGGCGCGGGAGGTGAGGAGATGCCTCGGCGTCTGAAGCCGAGCCCGTACGGAGCCACCGTGCGGAATCGCCTGGCTTTGCTTGCCGGCGGCTCGCTGGGCGCTGCTCTGGCTGCCGCGGTGATCGCAGGCGGCGCCTGGCCGCCGTCGTCTCGCGCGACGCCGCTGCAGCTGCCCCGGCTGTCGGTACGCGACAACAAGCAACACCTCTCCGGTGCCGAGATGATCACGCTCCTGCATTGGGCGCGACGCTATCGAGCCTGCGCCGTTCGCCACGGCGTCCGGCTCGATCCGCCGACTAGGGGCGAGAACGAGGTTCTGATCACCGGACCCAATGGCAGCCGGATCTCCAAATCGCAGATTCGCCGGACGTTTCCCTGCTCTCGTGAGATCAGCGAGCCGCCGGCGTTCTCGGCGCTAGTGCTGACGGCCGACAGGCTGTTTCACCTCTACCTCCCGAGGACGTGTCGACTGCCGGTCGTCGGACCGGCGCAGCGATGAGCATCGGCGTCAGTCGGCGGCACATGGGCGCACAGCTTGCCGTCGCGCTCGTGACGTTCCTGCTCGTTCTGCTGCTCTGGACGTTGACGCATTCGAACGGCGGAGTCGCGGCAGCACTCGACCGGGGCGAGACGCCAATCGCACCGAACTTCACGCTCGAATCGCTCAGCACGTCTGGCTCGATCAAGCTCGAGACCTACGGCGGGCGGGTGATCGTCGTCAACTTCTGGGCCTCGTGGTGTGGCCCCTGCCACGCTGAGACGCCGGCGCTCAACCGTGCCTGGCAGCACTGGAAGTCGCACCTGGTGACGTTCATCGGCGTTGACACCCGGGATGCGAAGGGGGACGGGCGGTCGTTCGCGCACGGCGCCCACATCTCGTACCCCGTCGGTTACGACGGCTCTGGACGGACGGCGCGAACGTACGGCGTCGGAGCGCTGCCGGCGACGTTCGTGATCTCGCCGCGGGGACGCGTCGTCGCTCGCGTCCTTGGAGCGGTCTCCGCGCAGAAGCTCAGTGCTGCGATCGCGCGCACCCTCCACCGTGCGGGGGTCGAGTGAGCGCCGGTTAGCGCGCGATCCCGCCGCCTCGACGGCGGCTCGACCTGCGTTGTCGCCGACGAACCATCCGTCGGTGCTGGACGCGCTGTGTCGTGCGCTCGAAGACACAGGTATCCAGGTGCTGCGCGTGACTGATCCACGAGGACGTGAGGTCCACTCTCGCGCCATGGCCAAGGCGGTGGAAGTCGAGCTGGAGGACCTGGCCTCGTGGCTCGGGCTGGCTGCGGTCGAGTCCCACGCCGGAGTCGCTACCCCTCCGCTGACCGTCCCGCGGTCGCAGCGCGTCGGCTCCCGCCGGCCCCGCGAGCCCGGCACGGGTTCGAGGGCCGCCGAGCCGGAGAATCGCCGCTCGGGTATCCCGCAATTAGCGGCATTATCAGCCGGGATTTCAAGCTTTGCCCGCACGCGCCCGCGAGCGCCTGTAGTGTCGTGAGTAGCAGCGAGAAGAACGGTTTTTGCGCAGTTTCCACTGAAGCGCCGTGCCTCTCTCTTTTCATTGTGGCGGAAGCTCGTCCGAGCCTTTCGCGATCTGCCGCCCGAGGCGCATCTTTGTCGTGACTGCTTGTCCGGCGACACCCGACCTCAGGACGGTCTGACATCGGGAGGGCTGCCAGAGTCCCCCGCCCTGAACCGCGAGAGTAAGGAGCAAGAGATGTATGCCACCATCAGAAGGTACGAGGGTGTCGACGAGAGTCGTTCAGACGAGATCACGAACAAGGCCAACGAGAATCTGATCCCGCGTCTGAGCGAGTTGCCGGGCTTCAGTGGCTACTTCCTCTTTGAGCCCGCGAACGGCGTCCTGACCTCGATCAGCCTGTTCGACACGTCGAGTCACCTCGACGAGTCGAACCGCGTTGAGGCGAAGGTCTTGCATGAGGAGAACCTGCAGTCCGTAATGCCGAACCCGCCGAAGATCACCTCCGGCAAGCTCATGGCGCACAAGATGCCCGAGTTCGTCGGCGTCTAACCGCTTCGAGCCGAACGTGAGAGAAGGCCCGCTTGCGGGCCTTCTCGCTTGGCTGGCCTCTGGGAAGGCTTGCGCGAATGGCGCTACGGCGGTCCCTACCGGCGCCGTCGGCCTCCGCGGGGCAAGATGTAGATCAGCGCGAGGAGGGCGACGATCACCACCGCAGCGATCGCGACGATGGCGACGGTGGACGCGGCGACGATCATGGCCGGGATCATTCGGGCTTGCCCATGTCGTCCCGAGGCGATTCCGTTTGTGGCTCTTCGGCTGCACGCTCGGCCGCATAGCGTTCTTCGTACTCACGCCCGCGCCGT
>JBKPFI010000322.1:0-3833 GCA_046728775.1 Actinomycetota bacterium
GACGACGTTGTCTACGTGCTCGAGCATCGTCAGCAGGTCACGCGTCAGCGGGATGTTCCCTGGGAGCCGTTCGGTCACGAGCGCGTTGGCGCGCATCAGGCCGACCGGCACGTGCACGATCGGCCGCCGCACCCCGAGCGCACGCTTGAGCCGCTCCCAGAACTCGTTCCAGCTGACCGCGTCCGGCCCGCCGAGCTCGAAGGTGCGATTCGCTGCGTCCCCACGGTCGACGCCTTCTGAGAAGTACGCCGCCACGTCGTCGATCCAGATCGGCTGGATGCGCTGCTTTCCGGAGCCGATGATCGGCGTCACGGGCGCGACCCGCGCCAGCCGGCGGAACGTCGGCAGGATCCCGCCGTCGCGCGCGAAGACGAAGCTCGGGCGGAAGATCACGTGCTCGAGCCCGGAGCCCCGCAGCGTCTGCTCCTGCTCCCACTTCGCGTGGTAGTAGGGCACGAGATCCTTCGTCTCCTCAGTCGTCCCGAGTGCGCTCATCAGGAGGAAGCGGCGCACGCCCGCCTCGCCGGCCGCCTCGACGAGCCGGCTCGTTCCCTCCTCCATCACACGCTCGAACTGCTCCGCGGGGCCCTGCCGGATCGCGACGAGGTGCACGACCGTGTCGCAGCCCTCGACGGCCCGGCGCAGGCTCTCGGCGTCGGTCATCTCGCCCGGCACGAGCTCCGCTCCCCACCCCGCGAGAGCCGCCGCGCTCTCGCCGCCCGGACGGCGGACGAGCGCCCGTACCGGCCGGTCGCGACCACGCAGCGCACGCACGATCCGCGGCCCGATGAAGCCCGTCGCTCCCGTGACGAGGATCACGGCTCGATTCTACGACCGCCCTGTTGTAGGCTCGCCGGCGACTGCGGCGCATGGGTAGAGGTGTCATCGCATTGCTCGCGGCGGGCGCTGCGCTCGTTGCTTCTGCGCACGCGCAGCGGGAGCAGGTCGTTCTCGCTCGGACGGTGCTGGCGACACACGCGCTACGCGCCGGCGCGATCACGAGCTTCACCGTCGCGTGCCGGCGGGGCTACGTCGCCGCGAGCGCCGGCGTCTCGAAGGCCGCGCCCGGGACAGCGGTGCTCGGGAGCAGACCCGTCGGCGTGGACGCCTATCGCTTCCGGTTCGGGAACCCTGCCGGCAACGGGCCGAAGCGGGTGACCGTCGCGCTCGCCTGTCGCAGGCTCACGCGGGCCGACGAGCCCAGGTACGCACTCAGGGTGACGACGGTGAAGAGGCGGGCAGTTGTGCCGGCGCGAAGGACTGTCCCCGCGTCGCTCACCTGCCCGGCCGGCACCGTGCCGGCAGGCGGTGGTGCAGAGCTCGCCCGGACGATGGCCATCCGCCGGAGGACGTCGTCGCTGAGCACCTTCTCGTTCTCGGTGCACAACCCGAGCCCGCAGGCGCGGCGCGGCGTCCTCTACGGCAGCTGCCTCACGCTTGCCCGCTCCGCGGGGGCCCCACTGCGGAGGCTCCACGTCGACGTCTCGACCTTCCGCGTCCAGGTGCGGCCCGGCGCCCAGACCGTCGGGCGCCGCTGCCCCCGCAGCTGGTTCTCGGTAGCGGCGGGCTACGCGCTGCGCTCGACGCTCACGCAGATCGACGGCGCAGCCGTGTTCGGCGCCGGCGGGCGCTGGTCGCTCACGAGCGACGCGACGGCGCCGACAACCGTCGACCTGCAGCTCGCCTGCGCGCGCGTGGGCGCCTAGCTCCCGTCGAAGTTCTGCCAGTAGCGGCTCGGCGTCGGGCCCTGCTGGCCCTGGTACTTCGAGCCGAGCCCCCCGGCGCCGTACGGCGTCTCCGCCGGCTCGCTCAGCTGGACGAACGAGAGCTGCCCGATCTTCATCCCGAAGTAGATCGTGATCGGCAGGTTCGCCACGTTCGAGAGCTCGAGCGTCACGTGCCCGTCCCAGCCCGGGTCGATGAACCCCGCCGTCGAGTGGATCAGCAGTCCGAGGCGGCCCAAACTCGACTTCCCCTCTAACCGGGCGACGAGGTCGTCGGGCAGCGTCACGCGCTCGAGGGTCGAGCCGAGGACGAACTCGCCCGGGTGGAGGATGAACGGCCGCTCGCCGTCGATCTCGACCAGCTCGGTGAGCTCCTCCTGCGGCTGCTTGACGTCGATGAACGGGTAGCGGGCGTTGTGGAAGACGCGGAAGTAGCGGTCGACGCGGACGTCAACGCTCGACGGCTGAAGCAGCGCCTCGTCGTAGGGGTCGATGCCGATCCGACCCTCCTCGAGCAGCCGCCGGATCGTGCGGTCGGAGAGGACCACGGCGGCGATTCTACGAGGCGGCCCGGTCCCCTATGCTTGCGACCCCTTTGCAATGGAGGAGCGCGACCGCATCGCTCGGCAACGCGAGCTGCGCAGGCAGCGGCGCCGACGGCAGGTCCGGATCCGTAGGACGGTCGCGCTGGCAGTTGTCCTCGCGCTTGCCGCCGGGATCACCCTCGGCGCCCGCGCGGTCGGCGGCGGAGGTGGGCCCGCGGCGTCCAAGCCGGAAGGCGACGGGACGACGAAGCCTGCGGGGCCGCGAGGCATTCCGGTTCCCGAGGAGATCCGCGGCGTCCACGTCACGATGGGGCTCGCATCCCTGCCCGGAAAGCTGCGGCAGTACCTCGCGCTCCCGGGCCTGAACACCATCGAGGTCGACGTCAAGGACGAGAACGGCCGCGTCGGCTTCGTCCCGTCGTCGGTGCCGCTGGCGCGCCGGACCGGTGCGGCGGGCCGCTTCTACAAAGCGACCCGCGTCGCGAGGCTCGCGCATGCGCGCGGCGTCTATCTGATCGGCCGGATCGTCACCTTCGAGGATCCCGTCCTCGCCGAGGAGCATCCCGAGCTCGCGATCCGGACCAGCGACGGCTCGGTCTGGCGCACGAGCGCGGGTCTCAGCTGGACGAACCCGTACGACCGGCGCGTGTGGCGCTACAACGTCGACCTCGCCGAGGCCGCAGCCGTGGCCGGCTTCGACGAGATCCAGTTCGACTACGAGCGCTTCCCGAGCGACGGCGACCTCTCCGCGATCCGCTACCCGGGCCCGCACCCGCAGCCGATGAGATGGACGATCCCGGCCTTCGTCCAGTACGCCTCGATGCGACTGCGACCGCTCGGCGTGCGCGTCTCCGTCGATGTCTTCGGCCTCTCCGCGACGCGGGATCTCGGCATCGGCCAGCTGCCCCGCCGGCTCTCCGGTCACGTCGACGCGATCTACCCGATGGTCTACCCGTCGCACTACAGCTCGGGCGAGTTTGACCTGCCCGACCCCAACGCAGTCCCCGGCGAGACCGTGAGACGGTCGCTGATCGACTTTCAGACGGCATTGGAAGGCCGCAAGGTGCGGCTGACCCCTTGGCTGCAGGACTTCGCGCTCGGGCGCACCTACACGCTCGAGGACGTGCGGGACCAAATCGCCATCGCCCGAATCCTCGGTGCGCACGGGTTCCTGCTCTGGAACCCCGAGGGCGTCTACCACGCCCGCGCGCTCTCGCCGCCTGCATGACGGTTATGCATGTATGCACTCGGCCGGCCGCTGCGCTATCGTCAGCCTCGTGGCGGTGACGCGCACGATCGACCTCCGGACGGAGGTCCCCGGGCCGAAGTCGAAGGCGATCCTCGAGCGGAAGGAGCGCGTCGTAGCCGACCCGCTGTCGGTCTACCTGCCGATCGTCATCGAGCACGCTCAAGGAGCGACCCTCACCGACGTCGACGGCAACACGTTCCTCGACTTCACCGGCGGCGTCGGCTGCCTCAACGTGGGCCACTCGCACCCGCAGGTGGTCGCCGCGGCGCAGGAGCAGCTCGGCCGCTTCTCGCACACCGACTTCACGATCGTCCC
>JBKPFI010000252.1:0-3185 GCA_046728775.1 Actinomycetota bacterium
AAGAAGGCGACGTTGTCGAGCCCGCGGACGGCCGCGGCGTCGTGCGCGACCTTGACCATCCCCGCAGCCAGGTCGATTCCGACGGCCTCCCCACGCGGGACGAGCGCGGCGACGCGCCGCAGCTCCCGTCCGGGCCCGCAGCCTGCGTCCAGCACGCGCGAGTCAGGCGCCAGATACCGGCGGATGACCGCGAGGGCCTCGTCGAAGATCGGCGTCGAGAACGGCCGGACCAAGACCTCGTAGAGCTCTGCGAGCTCGTCGAACTCCTCGACCAGGTGGCCGTTCGCGCTCGGCTCCTCCAGCAGGACGGGCTCGGGCCGGCCCTTCGAGAAGTGGCGCCCGAGACCGGGGCGCGGCAGGCCGGTCGGCTCGTCTCCGACCGGCGGCCCCACGAGCCTGATGCCGCTGCGACTCAGAGCCTTCGCGGGGTACAGCACGCTCGCGGCGTACCACCACAGGGCTCCGACGAGCTGCGCCTCGGCGAGCTGCCGGAGACCGATCCTGCGCGGTAGCCGCATAGGCGACCACAGTAGTCGCAGCGGAATCTCCGGCGCGGCAACGCGTTTACCAGGGCGATGGCCAAGCTCTGGTCGGCCGAGCTCGAATTGAAGGGCGCAGGCGGCGAGCCCGTCGACCTGTGGCGGACGCTGGCCTCGCACGGCGTCGCCGACCTGCCGCCGAACGTGATCGACGAAGAGGCCCGCGCGCTGGAGACGACGCTCGCGCTGCCGCGCGGGAGGGCGCGGACGATCAGGATCGGGGCCGGCAGACGGGCGTACGCGCTGGTCGAGGGCGAGGGCATCGCCGCCTCCGATGCGCCCGTCGTCACTGAGGCGGCCAGGCGCATCCTCCGGCTCGACGCCGACCTCTCCCGCTTCTACGAGGCCGCGCACGAGGACCCGGACCTCGACTGGGTCTGCGCCGGAGCCGGCCGGATGCTCCGCAGCCCGACCGTGTTCGAGGACGTCGTGAAGACGGTCTGCACCACCAACTGCGCCTGGTCGGCGACCGTACGGATGACCACAGCGCTGGTCGAGCACCTCGGGCTCGAGGCCCCGGACGGCCGGCACGCCTTCCCCACTCCGGCCGCGATGGCCGAGGCCGACGAGGACTTCTACCGCGACACGGTGCGTGCGGGCTATCGCGGCGCCTACCTCCGCGCGCTGGCCGCCGATGTGGCCGGGGGCTCGCTCGACCTCGAGGCGCTGAACGACCCCGAGCTGCCCGACGAGGAGGTGGCGGAGCGCCTGCTCGCGCTCCCCGGCTGCGGCCCTTACGCGACCGCGCACATGATGATGCTGCTCGGGCGCTACTCCCGCCTGATCCTCGACTCGTGGACGCGGCCGAAGTACGCGCGCCTGAACGGCCGCAAGGCGGCCGACCGGACGATCGAGCGGCGTTTCCGCCGCTACCGCGACTACGCGGGCCTTGCCTTCTGGCTGTACCTGACCCGCGACTGGGTCGCCGAGGGCTGAGGCCGAGGCACCGGGCGGGGCTGCTTTCCCACGAACGCGAAGCCGGCGAACATCAGCGCGATCCCGACGAGCTCGCCCGCGTAGACGAGGGAGTAGGAACCGGCCCGCGACAGACCGGTCGCGAGCGCCACGACGAGGGCGCCGCCGCCGATCCAGAGGTTCGCCCGCACCCGCTGCCGGCGGGCGATCGAGTAGAGCGAGCCGCCGATCAGGAACACGCTGCCGAAGGAGTTGAGCGCGATCGCCCAGAGGAAGACGTGGCCGGCGAGCGCGGAGTTCGCCGGCGGGCGCCCGTGCGCGGTCGCGCTGAGGGTGGAGGTGTCGACCCCCGCGAGCGCGACCGCGACGGACGCCGCCGCGGTGGCCACAGCGAGCCCGCCGATCAGCACGTCGCGAGCCCGCCTGGGCAGGAGGAGCCACGCGGATCCTGCGCCGAGATACGCAACCGTGAGGACGCCGCCGGCGAGGTAGTAGGTCCGGAAGAGCGCGGGGCTCCAGCCGACCCGCTGCGCGAGCGCCTCGCAGCCGGCGGCGACCGCGAACAGCGCGAAGCCGCACGCCCAGAGCACCTTCTCGCCGGAGCGGCGACGTAGCAGCGATCGCACGAGCAGGGCGGCGAACGCGAGCGCGACGAGCGCCGCGCACAGCGGCAGCAGCGCGTCGAGGACGGCCGGCGCGGCCGCGTGCGGCCGGGAGCTGATCGCGGTGACGGGCGTGGAGGGGGAAACGATGCGCAGGTACGCGAAGTCGCGCCCGCCGAACATCCCTTCGTGCGTTGCCGCGAACGCGTACCGTCCCGGCCGCAGCGGCGCTCTGGGCGCGAGGACGAGCTGGCGCGGCGATCGCCGTCTGACGAGGAGTGGAACGGCGCCACCACGGTCGAGGTCGAACAGCTGGTACGCCTTGGGCGCGTCCACGGCCGCGGCGCGCACGAGCAGCGAACGCAGGTCGGCTGCGTGCAGGCGGAGCGCGTCGTGGGGGTAGGCGCCCTGCGGCGTGTTCCAGGCGAAGAGCTTCACGGGACCGGCGCTCGTCGAGACGAACTGGCCGGTGACGTCGGGCGTCAGGCGCGGCTCGTACGAGTAGCGGACACTGCTCCCGCCGACGCCCGCGAGCGCCGGCACGAACGGGATCGCCACCAGCAGCAGGGCGATTCCACCGAGGGCGGCGCTGACCCGGGCGCGGTAGCCGCTGATCCGGCGGCTGCGGCCGCGCGGAGGTCCTCCCCTGAGCCGCGCCCGCCGCCTCGCGTGAGCCCGGTAGAGGAGCGCCGACGAGACGAGCGCCATCGCCGGTAGCCAGGCGAGCTCGACCCGCCAGCCGAGCTCGCGCAACGGCCCGTCGGCGTAGGGGCTGAAGGCGACCGGGATCACGGCCCACGTGAGCGCCGGCCCCGCCAGCAGCAGGATCGACGCGGTGAACGGAAAGCCCGCGAACAGCCACCCCACGCCGGGGAAGCCCATCAGGCCGAGCGGCAGCTCGTAGGCGGCGAGCGCGGCGGGGCTGCGCCGCCACACCCGCTTCGGGATCGTCCCGGAGTACACCTTCGGGGTGGCGACGAGCGCGGCCCGGCCCTCCGACCGCTGGCGCTCGGTCATGCGCCACGCGGCGGAGGCGAAGCCGGCGAAGCCGAGCAGTACCGCGACGGCGGCGGGCACGAGCACGAGCGCCTGCCAGGGCTCGAGCGCAGCAACCGCCGAAGAGAAGGAG
>JBKPFI010000073.1:0-14746 GCA_046728775.1 Actinomycetota bacterium
CGTCGAAGCGGAGCGCGTCTCGATCCTCGGCTTGTCCCCGACGCTCGTGCGGGCGCTGATCCCGCACGGCGCGGAGCTGGTCGAGCGCCACGACCTGTCTTCCCTGCGCGTGCTCGTGACGACCGGCGAGCCGTGGAACCCCGAGCCGTACCGCTGGCTGTTCGACCACGCCGGCGGCGGTCGGTGCCCGATCATCAACTGCTCGGGTGGCACAGAGGTGGGCGCTTGCTTCCTCTCGCCCACCGTGGCGGCCCCCATCAAGTCCTGCTCGCTGGGCGGGCCGGCCCTGGGGATGGCAATGGACGTGGTCGACGCGGAAGGGCGCTCGGTGCGCGGCGAGGTCGGCGAGCTCGTCTGCCGCAAGCCGTTTCCTGGGATGACGCGCGGGTTCTGGCGCGACCCGGAGCGGTACCTCGACACGTACTGGCGGCGACTGCCGGGGGTCTGGGTGCACGGAGACTGGGCCTCGGTCGACGCCGACGGCTACTGGTTCCTGCACGGGCGCTCGGACGACACGCTCAACATCGCGGGCAAGCGGGTCGGGCCGGCGGAGCTGGAGTCGGCGGTGGTGGCGCATCCGGCCGTGGCAGAGGCTGCCGCGGTCGGCGTGCCGCACGAGGTCAAGGGCGAGGTGGCATGGGTTTTCTGCGCCCTGGTGCCGGGCGTGGATCCGAGCGAGCAGCTCGCCGCGGAGCTCCGCGCGCTGGCTGCTGGCGCGCTCGGCAAGGCGTTCGCGCCGGAGCGGGTGCTCTTCGTCTCGGCCTTGCCCAAGACGCGCAGCGCGAAGATCGTCAGGCGCGCCGTCCGCGCCAAGGCGCTCGGAGCGGATCCCGGCGACCTCTCGTCCCTGGAGAACCCCGAGACGCTCGACGAGATCGCCGAAGCGGCGGGCGCCGCAACGCGCTAGCGCCTCGAGCCGTTCGGGCCGGGGACTATTCTCCGCGCGTGCCCGATGACGATCTCACCGGCCAGGTCGCGCTCGTCACCGGCGGAGGCCGCGGGATCGGCGCAAGCATCGCGCGGGAGCTGGCGGGCGCAGGCGCCCAGGTCGCCGTAGCCGCCCGCACACGCGAGCAGGTGGACGAGGTCGCCGAAGAGATCGGCGGCCTCGCGCTCGAGGTCGACGTCGCCGACGAGGCGGCGGTCGAGCGGATGGTGGCGCAGACGGAGCGCGAGCTCGGGCCGATCGACCTGCTGGTGGCGAACGCAGGCATCGGCGGTCCCGACGGCCACACCTGGGAGGTCGATTCCGCCGCCTGGTGGCAGGTCTTCGAGGTCAACGTCCTCGGCGTCCACCTCTGCTGCCGGGCGGTGATCCCGCAGATGCTCGAGCGCGGGCGGGGGCGAATCGTGATCACCGCCAGCGGCGCCGCGTACCTTCCCGGCGCATCGAGCACCCCGTATCCGTCGAGCAAGGCCGCCGTCGCCCGCTACGGCGAGACGCTCGCCAACGAGCTCGCCGGCCGCATCCCGGTCTTCTTCATCAGCCCGGGCCTCGTGAGGACCGAGATGACCGCCGACAACTTCGCAGACGACGCGCCGTGGACGCCGCCGGAGCTCGCCCCGCGGCTCGTCCACGTGCTCGCCTCGGGTCGAGCGGACGCGCTCGCGGGGCGTTACCTGCACGCCGAGCACGACGACATCGAGGAGCTGACCCGACGTTCGGACGAGATCCGTGAGAACGACCTCAACGCGATCAGGCTTCGCCGCTAGGCGGTTTGCCGCTGGGCAGTTTTCGACTGGTAGTCTAAAACCTGGCACATGAGGCTCGCGCTCGCTCAGCTCAATACCACCGTCGGCGACCTCGACGGCAACCGAGCGCGCATCCTCGAGGCGATCGCCGAGGCCAAGAGCGCCGGAGCCGACCTCGTCCTCGTCCCCGAGCTCGCCGTCACCGGGTACCCGCCCGAAGACCTGCTCCTGCGGCCGGGCTTCCTGCGCGCCGCGGCCGAGTCGCTGAACGAGATCGCGGGCGCCACCGGCGACATCGTCGCGCTCGTCGGCTTCCCCCACCTCGACCGCGACCTCTACAACGCCTGCGCCGTCTGCGCCGGCGGCGAGCTGAAGGCGATCTACCGCAAGCGCTTCCTGCCCAACTACGGCGTCTTCGACGAGGACCGCTACTTCGCGCCGGGGCGTGACTGCCTCCTGCTCGGGCTCGGCGGCACCCTCGTCGGCCCGACCATCTGCGAGGACATGTGGCAGCCGGGCCCGCCCGCAACCGACCTCGCGCTCGCGGGCGCGCAGCTGCTGACGAACATCTCGGCCTCGCCCTTCCACGTTGGGCGCGAGCGGGAGCGCGAGGAGATGTTCGCCACACGCGCGAGGGACAACGCGTGCTTCGTCGCCTTCTGCAACGCCGTCGGCGGGCAGGACGAGCTGATCTTCGACGGCCACTCGTTCGTGCTCGACGAGGAAGGGCACGTCCTCGCCCGCGCGCCAGGCTTCGAGGAGGCGCTGCTCGTGGTCGACATCGATCCCGTCGACGCCGTCGGCCGCAGGCTGCGCGACGTTCGCCGCCGTGCGCTCGCGCGGGAGCGTGGCAGCCTGCCCGACGCGTCGCTGGTCGAGCTGGGGCCCGCCCGCGAGCAGAAGAGCCTCATCGAGCCGCAGCTCGCGGAGCCGGCCGGAGAGCTCGAGCAGATGCGGTTGGCGCTCGAGCTCGGCCTCCGCGACTACGTCGAGAAGAACGGCTTCCGCGAGGTCGTGGTCGGCGTCTCCGGTGGCATCGACTCGGCGCTGACGGCAGCGCTGGCGGTCGAGGCACTCGGCGCCGGGCGCGTCCACTGCGTCTCGATGCCGTCCCGGTACTCGTCCGAGGAGACCCGGCGCGACGCACGTCTGCTGGCGGAGTCGCTCGGGACCGACTTCCGTGAGCTGCCGATCGAGGGCATCGTGCGGGCCTTCGACGCAACGCTCGCCGAGAGCTTCGCCGGTCTCGAGCCGGACCTCGCGGAGGAGAACGTCCAGGCGCGGATCCGCGGCGTGCTGCTGATGGCGCTGTCGAACAAGTTCGGCTGGCTCGTGGTCGCGACCGGGAACAAGTCGGAGCTCTCGGTCGGGTACGCGACGCTCTACGGCGACATGGCGGGCGGCTTCGCGCTGCTGAAGGACGTCTTCAAGACCGACGTCTTCCGGCTCGCCCGGCACCTGAACGAGCGCGTGGGCAACGACGTGATCCCGGCCACCATCATCGAGCGCGCACCGAGCGCCGAGCTGCGCGCGAACCAGCTCGACCAGGACTCGCTGCCACCCTATCCCGAGCTCGACCGCGTGCTCGAGGCATACGTCGAGGAGGACCGTTCGCGCGAGGAGCTTTCCCAGGACGGCTTCGATCCGGACGTCGTCGAGCGGGCTCTCGCGTTGATCGACCGGGCCGAGTACAAGCGGCGGCAGGCGCCGCCGGGGGTGCGCTTGACGCCCAAAGCCTTCGGCCGCGACCGGCGCACGCCGATCACAAACCGCTGGCGCGGGTGACGCGTCGCGGTCCGCGGCTCCTCGACGTGCGCATGGGCACAAACCGGCGGCGCGGCTAGGTCGTAGTCCGTTTCAGCGCCACGACGGCGGGCATCGAGGGAACCGGTCGGAAAAGGAGGCGGACGCATGGAATGGGCTGCGCTGATCGCCTGGATCGTGACCGCAGGCGGCGGCTTCTACTTGCTGACGATCTGGTTGTCGAGAGGCGGCATGCGCCAGCAGCGCGAGGCAGGGATGAGGATCCGGCCGCCGCTGATCCTCGGCCACTTCCTGATCGCGGCGACCGGGCTGGTGCTCTGGATCATCTACGTCGCCAGCGAAAGCGGCACCCTGGCGTGGGTGGCGTTCGCCGTGCTGGTGGTGGTCGCGCTGCTCGGCTGGACGATGTTCGCGATCTGGTACCAGCGCCGCCGGCGCGGCCCGGCACGCGAGGCCGCCGGCGTACCGGCGGAGCAGAACTTCCCCGTGCCGGTGGTCGCGCTTCACGGCCTGCTCGCCGTCACGACAGTCGTGCTTGTCTTTCTGGCCGCGGTCGGCGTAGGCGACTGACCGCAACCCGCCGCGGGCGCACCCCCACCCTTCATTTTGGGTGGGGCTTGAACCCGCCACCCTCGCGGTCAGCGTTGCAGCCCGCGCGCGCTGGCGCAACGGCTCGCGCGTGAATCGGCGCGGATTCTTCACACTCCTGCGTCGATCGGCTCGGGAGGCGGGCCGTTCGCGAGCAGCTCGCGCAGAAGCTGCGGCAGCCGTCTCGGCACGAGCACCTCGTCGGTCGCCTCAAGCTCGGCGGCGGTCCACCAGCGGATCGTGGCGACGTGCTCCGCGGCGAGGTCGACTCGCGGCTTCGGCTCGTGCGCCAAGACGCGGACGAGCCAGTTCCGTTCACGCTGGCGGTAGATGATCCCGTCCCACGCGAAGGTGGCCTCGCGGCGCCAGAGCTCGGGGCCGCGCTTGAAGTCCGTCAGCCCGATCTCCTCGGCGAGCTCCCGGCGAAGCGCGACCTCGACGTCTTCGCCCTCGCCGATCCCTCCGCCGGGCGTCGCCCACCACACCTGGCCGGCCGCGTCGCGGAACTCGACCAGGAGCGTCCGGCCACGCCGGTCCAGAACCAGAGCCCGCGCCGCGGCTCGCTCGACGGGCTCGAGCCATGCGTCCAGCGCGCGGAACCAGCGCAGCCGCTCGGCGTAGGGCACCACGGCATTTGCCGGCGACGTCGAGGGCAGGACGAAGAGCCCGACGTCGCCGAGCGTCCGCTTCTGCGCGCCGAGCTCCGCGCGTTCGCCGAACGTGCCGCGGAACGCCTCCTTGCCGACGAACGCGATTGCGCGCGGCCCGAGGTCGAGCGCGAGCCGCTCCAGCCGCTCGCGCGACCCCGCGAAGTCGGCCCGGCGCAGATCGCCCGAGCCTCGCGTCGTGCGGTAGGCCGCATTCGTGAGCCCGATGCCGAGCTCCGGCAGGGAGAACTGCTCCTCGGGCCCGAAGAGCCTCGGCGTGAACCCGGCTTCTGCGAGCAACCGCCAGAAGTCGTTCCGCGGATTGGCGAAGTGGGCGCCGGCCGCGGCCGAGACACGTCCGGGGTTGATCCCGCAGAACACGACCCGCAGCCCGGGCGCAAGGACGTCCGGAACCGAGGAGCCGACGCGTTGCTTGCGCTGCCGCTCAGGAGGCCGTGGCGGCTTTGCCGACACGGCTGTTTCTAATAGCAGGTGTGGCCGCGGCGCCGCTTCGGCGCGCAGGGCCGGTCAGACGCGAGCGGTCGCGGGCGAACGCGAACGGTCAAACGCCTGCGCGGCGCCCTGACCCACCGGCAGCTCACGCCGCCAGCCCAGGATCGCGCGAGTCCAGCCGAACCTCGAAGAGCCGCCGCAGCTCCTCACCGGTGATCCTGAAGCGCGGCACGTGTTCCCGGGTCGGCTCGAGCCGCACCACCCGGACGCTCGCCTCGTCGACCCCGTAGCAGCGGAGGTAACACTCCTCCTCGGTCAGCCGTCGCAACCGGCGCACGGCCGGAGCCTATGCGCGACTCCGGACGGAGCATGGCTACGGCGGGACAGACGAACCCACCGCGGCGGCCGGTCATCTCAGACGGTCGTGCGGGCAGAGCCCACACGACCTGAGACGGCATGGCAAGCGACGCCTTATTCGTATTGCAGCGCGCGCAAGACGTTCAGGTGCGCGGCCCTGCGCGCCGGGATGATCGCCGCCAGCATCCCGACCACGATCGCCGCCAGCACGAAGTAGACGAGCTGCAGCCAGGGGATCGCGAAGACGACGCCCTGGTCGGACAGCGCCTGCGAGATGAGCGCCGCGAGGAAGATGCCGACCACCATCCCGAGCGCGGCCCCCATCAGCGAGGTGACGATGCTCTCGTAGCGGATCATCATCCGCACCTGCCGTCTCGTCATCCCGACCGCGCGCAGCATCCCCAGCTCGCGCGTGCGCTCGTAGACCGTCAGCACGAGCGTGTTGATGATCCCGACCAGGCTGACGATGACCGAGAGCGCGAGCAGCGCGTAGAGCAAGTTGAGGATCCTCTTGATCGGCTTGAGGAAGTTCGTCTTGAACTCGTCGCGCGTCTGCACCTTCGCGTCGGCGAAGGCCGAGACGTCGTCGTCGAGGGTCGCCGTGTTCGCGTCGCTAACGCCGTCGGGTGTATTGACGAGGACCATTTCGTCCTGCGGCCTCGGGATGTACTTGTCGAAGAGCACGGTCGAGATCGTCGCTTCGCCGAAGGGCGAGCCGCCGTTCGGCTTCTTGTAGATCCCGATCAGCTTCAGGTTCACGCGCCGCCCGTCGGGGAACTCGAGGCTGACCGGGGAGCCGACGTGCAAGTGGTGCGACTTGGCGTAGTCGTCGTCGGTGAACCAGCCGGTCGTGCCGAGCCGCCCGGGGACGGACGGCCCGCCGGCCTTCCAGTCGACGCGGACGCCCGTCGCCATGTTCGGCTCCACGGCGGTGAGGTTGTGGTCACCGCCGAGGAAGTGCGCGGACCCCGCGCGGATCGGCGTCACGTCGCTGACACCCGGTTTGCCGACGAGCGACCTCCCGACGGCGACGTCGATCGGGCTGAACGTGTTGGTCGCGGTCACGGCGTAGTCGGCGATGAACAGCTCGTCGACCGCGTCCTCGAACGACTTGAACACGCCCTGGCCGAAGATGGCCACGAAGGTGACGAGCGCGAGGCCGATCATCAGGGCCGAGGCCGTCGAGGCAGTCCGCGCCGGGTTCCGCGTCGCGTTGTCGCGCGCGAGGATCCCCGGCGCTCCGCCGAGCGTCCGGGCCGGGGCGCCGAGCACGCCCGCGAGCGGCCGTACGACCCGCGCGGCGTTCATGGAGACGCCGAAGAAGAGGAGCAGTACGCCCACCGCGAGCAGCAGTAGCCGCGGCCCCGTCGCGATGCCGCTCCCAAGCGTCCCTAGCGCGACGAGCGCGATCGCCACGGCGAGGATCGCGAAGGCGGTGACCGGCCCCCACTTCGCCCACCTGGAGACGGGCAGCACCGATCCCTCGCGGACGGCGGCGATCGGCGGCACCTTGGTCGCGCGCCGGGCCGGGCGGATGCTCGCCAGGAGCGTGACGATCGTCCCCACGAGGAGGGCGACAATCACGGTACGCGTCGCGAAGACCGTGTTGCCCTGCGGCAGGTCGATCCCGACGACGACGAAGAGCTTGTTCAAGAGCTTCGCGAGCGCGAGGCCGAGGAAGAGTCCGACGACCGAGCCGAGGAGACCGATCACTAGGGCCTCGATCACGACCGACCAGAGGACCTGGCGCCGGGACGCGCCCAGCGTGCGGAGGGTCGCGAACTCGCGCACCCGCTGCGCGATCGTGATCGAGAGCGTGTTCGCGATCACGAAGGCGCCGACGAACAGGGCGATCCCCGCGAAGGCGAGCAGGACGTACTGGAAGAACGACACGAAGTTGAACTGCTTCTTGTCCTCCTTGACCTGCGCCTGTGTGTCGCGAGCGATCGCGGTAGGCGGCAGCAACGGCTTGACCTGCGAGATCAGCTTCGAAGTGGCAACGCCGGCCTTGGACTCGATGCGGATGATGTCGAGCTGGCCCGGCTTGGCGAACACCTTCTGCGCAGTCGGCAGGTCGAACAGCGCGAACGTCGCTGCGCCGATCGAGCCGACGCCCGAGAGCTCCGCGATCCCCGAGATCCGGAACGAGCGCTGGGGGCCCACTGCCTGGAGCCTGATCGTGTCGCCCACGTTGAAGTGCTCCTTCGACGCGGTCGCCTTGTCGATCGCAACCTGGCGCGGACCCTTCGGCCACGAGCCGGCCGTCAGCTTCGTCGGGTTGAACTGCTGGTAGCGCGGGTCGACCGAGAAGCCCAGCGACGGCGCACCGCCCGTGTCGACCACCTTGCCGTTCTTGCCGATGAGCTTGGTGCTGTCGCTCGTCACCGAGCCGGCCGCCGCCGCGACATCGGGAAGCGCCCGCACCTTGGCCAGCACGGACTCCGGGAACGTCGGCGTATCGACGCCGTTCCCGTTCTCGTTCTTGAACGCGGCCTCGCCGCTGATGACCACGTCGGCGTTCTTGTACGAGTTCGTCACGATCGTGTTGAACCCGTTCTTGATCGTGTCCGTGAGGATGTAGGTGCCGCTGATCATCGCGACGCCAACGACGATCGCGATCGCGGTCAGCGAAGCCCGGACCTTGCGGCCCGCGAGGCCCTTCAACGCGACGGTCAGCATCAGGCGGGTGCTTGCGTGAGCTCGTCCAGCGCGGCGATCACGGCGCCCGGCTCGGCGCGCGGCATGTCGCGCACGATCAGACCGTCCGCGAGGAAGAGGATCCGGTCGGCGATCGCGGCCGCGTACGGGTCGTGGGTGACCATCACCGTCGTCTGGCCCAGCTCCTCAACGGAGCTTCGCAGCAGCTCGAGGATCTCGGCGCCCGTCTTCGAGTCGAGGTTGCCGGTCGGCTCGTCGGCGAAGACCACCGTCGGCCGCGAGATCAGCGCCCGGGCGATCGCCACGCGCTGCTGCTGGCCGCCCGAGAGCTCGGCCGGCCTGTGCTTGCGGCGGTCGTCGAGCCCGACCGTCTTCAACAGCCTCTCGCGCCACTCGCGCTCGGGCTTGTCGCCGGCGATCGTCAGCGGCAGAACGACGTTCTCCTCGGCGGTAAGCATCGGCAGCAGGTTGAAGAACTGGAAGACGAAGCCGATGTGCTTGCGCCGGAGCTTGGTGATCTCGGTGTCGTTGAGCTCGCCCAACTTCGTCCCGGCGATCCAGACCTCGCCCGACGTCGGCCGGTCGAGCGCGGCGAGGATGTGCATCAGCGTCGACTTCCCGGAGCCGGACGGCCCCATCACGGCGGTGAGCTTGCCCTGCTGGACGTCTAGCGTGACGCCGCGCAGAGCGTCCACGGCCGTGTCGCCCTCGCCGTAGCGGCGGGTGATGTCGCGCCCGGCCACAACGGCGCTCGGCGCGCGATCGACGTCCACGGCTGGTACTGCGGCGGCTTCCATGGCTCTCCCTCGGTTGTGTCCCCCAGTCCCGGACCAGTGTGCCAATGATCCAGCCGAGTGCCAAACGACGATCGGATAGCGTCGGCCGGGTGCGTGCGCTGACGTTTGACGTCGCCGCGGTGCGGGCGCGCTTCTCCGCGCTCGATCGCGAGCTCGCGTTCTTCGATGCGCCCGGAGGGACGCAGGTGCCGGACGAGGTGAGCGACGCGATTTCCGCGTACCTGCGCGATTCGAACGCCAACCTCGGCGGGCACTTCGAGACGAGCCGCAAGAGCGACGTTCTCGTCGCCGAAGCGCGCAGGACGGCCGGGTCGTTCCTCGGCTGCGCGCCCGAGGAGGTCGTTTTCGGCGCGAACATGACGACGCTCAACTTCGCGCTGGCGCGAACGGCCGGCCGCGAGCTCTCCGCCGGCGACGAGATCGGCGTGACGCGGCTCGACCACGACGGCAACGTGGCGCCGTGGCTCGAGCTCGCCCGCGACCTCGACCTCGTCGTGCGCTTCGCGGACATCCACGACGACACCTCGCTCGACCTGGACGACCTCCAAGCGCAGCTCTGCCAGCGCACGCGCATCGTCGCCTTCCCCTGGGCCTCGAACGCCGTCGGGACGGTGGTCGACGTCGCGCGGGTCGCCGCGCTCGCGCACGAGGCCGGGGCGCTCGCCTGGGTCGACGCGGTGCACTACGCGCCGCACGGGCCGATCGACGTCGCCGCGGCAGGCGTGGACGTGCTGCTCTGCTCCCCGTACAAGTTCTACGGGCCGCACCTCGGGCTCGCCTTCGCGCGGGCCGAGCTGCTCGAGCGCTGGCGCGCGTACACGGTGCGCCCGCTCGCGCAGGAGCGGCTAGGGCAGCGGTTCGAGACGGGGACGCTTCCGCACGAGCTGCTCGCGGGCTTCGTCGCCGCCGTCGGCTACGTCGACTCCGTGGGCTGGGAGGCGATCGCCGCGCACGAGCGGGAGCTCGGCGAGCGCTTCCTGGCCGGCCTACCCGAGTCCTGCCGGCTGCACGGCCTGCCGACCATGGCCGGCCGCGTGCCGACCTTCTGCTTCACCGTCCGGGGCCAGACCCCGGCCACGGCCGCGAAGCGCCTGGCCGAGCGGGCGTTCACCGTCTGGCACGGCAACTACTACGCGGTCGAGGTGATGCAGCGACTCGGTCTCCCCGACGGCGCCGTCCGCGCCGGGATCGTCCACTACAACACCGCCGAGGAGGTCGACCGGTTGCTCGCAGCGCTGGCCGAGCTCTAGAGGGCCGCCAGGACTCCGACGAGGGCATGCCCCGCCGGGCCGAGGAGCTCGGCCAGTCGCTGCAGTGACTGCACGACGGCGAGGCCGCCTCCAGCCGCGGCGCCCGCGTCGTGCAGAACCTCCGCCAGCCGCCCCAGGCGGCCGGCAATCTCGCCGTCGTCGGGCTCGGCGCTCTCGGCCTCGGCTTTGGCGCCCGCGAGCTCCCGCTCGGCCTCCTCGCGAGCTTCGGGAGCGAGGTCGAGCCCTTCAAGCTCCTCCGCCAGCCGCGACAGCTCGCCGCGGAGCTCCACGATCTGGGAGCCGGTCGAGGAGTTGAACCCGCCGTGGACGATCATGTCGCCGCCGACGTTCTGGATCGTCGTGGCCTCCTGCTCGCGGATGTTGAAGGTGGTCATCCCGCACCCGCCGAGCGGCCGAACAGGCGCAGCGCGAGGCGAGGAACCACGACCCCCGCGAAGATCAGGCCCAGTCCGACCTTCCAGGGCCCGGACACGTACGCCGTGTACGGCGCGCCGAGCGTGTGCGCTCGCTGCGCGTCGAGCACGCTGTCGACCGTCGCCCAGACGGTGAGCGCGAGCAGGAGCATGCCGGTCCAGAAGAGCAGCAGCCCGACCGCCGCGGCCGCGCGCTCCGGCGGCGTGAGCGTGCCGGTCATGCCGGTCGGGAGGACGATCGACTTGCCGGGCAGGAAGATGTTCTGATTCCCGCCGACGTTGTTGATCGTCTCGCCGCGCTGGTCGCCGAGGTCGAAGCGCGTTCCGCGATCGCTTCCGTGTCCCAATGTGCTCATGCGTACAAGACGCGCGAGCTTGTGGGTCTCTTCCCGCTAGCCGACCCGGGTGGCCTCGCCGCGTGCAACCGCGACGGCTTCGAGCCGCGAGCTGACGCCGACTGCGCGGAGCAGATGCCGGATGTGGTTGCGGACCGTCTCCTTGCTCAGGTGCAGCTCCTCCGCGATCTGAACCGTGGACCGGCCGCGCTCGAGCAGCGAGAGCACCTCGGCCTGGCGCGGCGTGAGCCGGAGCTCCGGGTGCGGAACGGGCTCCTCGTTCACGTCGGAGAGCTGGCCGAAGACGCCGACCACGTGCTCGCCGCGGATCAATGGGATCGAGGTCACGTCGACCCCGACGCGGTCGCCGTCGCGAGCGAGGAGCACGACCTCGGCGTCGGTCGTGGCCACCCCGCCGACCACCTTCCGTGCGAAGACCTCGCGGGCGCGCCGGCTCTCCTCGGGCGCGACCACCGAGGTGAACTGCCGACCGACCACGTCGCCGACGAGACGCTCGCCCGCAGGGTTCACCCAGCGGATCACGCCGGCCGCGTCGATGACGTAACTCGGCACGTTCACCCGCTCGAGCGCCTCTCTGACGCCCATCGACTCCAGCGCGGACAGCGGCACGCCGCCAGTGTGCGCGCCTCCTTCCGGGAGGTCAACCGCCGGCTAGGAGGTCGGTTCCCGCAGGCCTCGGCGACGGCCGCCGCCGGCTCGGGCGCCGCGGCCTCCGCGCCGCGGACGACCCCGGCATGGATCGCCCATGCGAGAGCCGCGCCGAGCGGCGGCCACCCGACACCCCGCCGAAGGGCGTACAGGCCTGCGAGCAGGGCCAAGCCGAACGCGAACGGCACGACCACCAGGACGGGCGCATCGGCGCGGATCGGCGCCACGATAGCGGTCGTCCCGCCGAAGACCAGCACGAACGTGCCGAGCAGCTCGGCGGCGCACCGTCGCCAGTTGGCGGCCATCTGGTCCTGAGTTGCGCGTCGTCTGGGCATCGGCGGCGGTTGCGATCTTCGGGTTCGCCGCACCGCTGTCAAACCTTTCCCGGAGTCTGGTATCAACCCGCGCGTGAGGCTGCTCGTCCTCGGCGGGACGAAGTTCCTCGGGCGGGCGGCCGTCGAGGAGGCGCTGGCGCGGGGCCACGAGGTGACGCTCTTCAACCGCGGCGAGACGAACCCGAAGCTCTTCCCCGAGGCCGAGAAGCTCCGCGGCGACCGCGCGGTCGACCTCGGCGAGCTACGGGGCCGCACGTGGGACGTAGTGCTCGACCCGTCGGGCTTCGTCCCGCGGATTGTCCGCGCCTCGGCCGAGCTGCTCGCGGAAGTCGCCGAGCACTACCTGTTCATCTCGAGCATCTCGGTGTACGCGAGCCTGGCCGCCGTGAACGACGAGGACAGCCCGCTGGCTCAGCTCGGCGACATGCCCGACGACCGAATGCTCGAGGACTACTCGAACTACGGGCCGCTGAAGGCGCTCTGCGAGCAGGCCGTCGCGGAGGCCTTCGGTGAGCGTCACGCGGTCGTGCGGCCCGGCCTGATCGTCGGGGCACACGACCAGACCGGCCGCTTCACGTACTGGCCGCACCGGGTCGCGCGCGGCGGCGAGGTGCTCGCGCCGGCGCCGCCGGAACGCAAGGTGCAGTTCGTCGACGTCCGCGACCTCGGCTCCTGGTTGGTCGACCTCTTGGAACGCCGTGCATCCGGCACTTACAACGCCACGCACCCGGGCCGTGCGTGGGGAGAGCTGCTGGAGACGTGTCGGGAAGTCGCCGGCAGTGACGCCACCTTCACCTGGGTTCCCGACAGCTTCCTCGTCGAGCGCGAGGTCGGCGAGTGGATGGAGCTGCCGATGTGGATCCAGAGCCCGGACGAGGCCGGGATTCACCAGGCCGACGTCTCACGGGCGATGGCGGCCGGGCTGACCTTCCGCCCGCTGGAGGAGACGGTGCGCGACACGCTCGAGCTCGCGCGCACGACGGACGACGCGGGTCTAAGCCCGGAGCGGGAGACGGAGCTACTCGCCGCCGCTCACGGGTAGGCGGCCGCGGCGCGCTCCCAGCGCGGGTCGTCGCGGCGGATCGGATCGGGGTCGATCCCACGCGCCTCGGCGAGCTCGAGCGTCAGCAGTTGGAAGCGCACGATGTCCACGACGGGGTGGACGGTCGGCACCAGCGTGGTGTCGCAGCCGAGCTCGCGCAGCGCCGCGACCGCGCCTGCCGCTCGCTCCGCCGCGCGGTCCTCGCCCTGGAGCACGAACGCGCGCACCGACTCGTCCACCGCCGCCAGGTGACCGTGCAGGAGCTGCTCGGTGTGGTGGGCCTCCGCGGCCACACGGACGCCTTCCCGCAGCTTCAGGACCGCCTCCTGCGCGGTCGGCCAGTCTCGCCCGGCCCCTGCAACGAGAAACCGCTCGTGCCCGCTCACCGACTCGCGTTGCTGCAGGGCTTCCTCGACCGCCGCCGGCAGCCAACCGATGTCGTCGCCGTGGAGCGCCCGAAGAGCCGCCACGGCGCTCGTGTAGCTCGCCGTGTGGCACCAGCTCTTCTCGATCTCCGGCGCGGCGACGACCACCTCGTCGGCAACCTCACCGAGCACGCTGTCGGCCTTCCCGGTGATCAGCCAGACCGGCCCGTCGAAGGCGCGCGCCGCCTCGAGGCTCAGCAGCGTGCCTCCCTCGTGGCTGATCACGACGAGCGCGTCGGCCTTCCTGGGCGCGAGCACGAGCTCAAGCGCCTGTTCGGCCCAGCCGCCGGTTTGCGCCGCGTGGAACGAGGTGCCGCAGCCCGTGTGCAGGATGCGACCCTCCGGGAGCCGTCGCCCGGTCGGCACCGCCCGCAGCCACTCGGGCTGCGCAAAGATCGCCCGCCTCGTCTCCTCCCCGCCCACACGCGCAGCATCGCGCATGGCGGGTACCGTGCGCCCGCGTTGGCGGACAAGGACTACTCCTCGACGCCGCTCACGAAGAAGCTCGGCGCGAAGCCGGGAGCAGGCGTCGTCGTCTTCTTCACGACGGAACGGGCCGAGCTGGAGCGGCGCTTCGGGGCTCTGCGCGACACGCTCGCCGACGCCGACGGGCTCTGGGTCGCGTGGCCGAAGAAGAGCGCCGCGATCGAGACCGACCTCGACTTCGACGCCGTCCAGCGCACCGGCCTCGACGCGGGTCTCGTCGACAACAAGAGCTGCGCGATCGACGGCGACTGGCAGGCGGTGCGGTTCGTGCGCCGCCGCGAGGACAGAACCCGTCGCTAGAGTCGCCGCGATGTTCGTGCACCGCGAGCGCGTCCGTTTCCGTGACCTCGATGCGATGGGCCACGTGAACAACGCTGTCTTTTTGACCTACATTGAGTCGGCCCGCGTCGCGTTCCTGCAGGACCTCGGCGCAGCGCCGAGCCTTCAGGAGATGTCCATCATCGTCGCCCGCATCGAGATCGACTTCCGCGCCCCGGTCGGCTTCGGCGAGGAGGTCGAGATCGCCGTGCGCGCGAGCCGCTTCGGCGGGAAGAGCTTCGACCTCGACTACGAGCTGCGCGTCGGCGACACGATCGTCGCCGAGGCGAAGAGCGTTCTCGTGGCCTACGACTATGGCAAGGGCGAGGCGATCGAGATTCCCGAAGAGTGGCGGGAGAAGCTAGCGGCGTGAGTGTTTTCCAGCGCCACACCTTGGACAACGGCCTGCGCGTGCTCACGGCCGACATGCCTCAGGTGCAGTCGGTCACGTGCATGATCATGCTCGCCGCCGGCTCGCGCTACGAGACCCCTGACA
>JBKPFI010000281.1:0-2517 GCA_046728775.1 Actinomycetota bacterium
CCCGGCCTCGCCGAGGCGGCGGACGCGCGCGGCTTCGACTGGCTCGGCGAGCGCGTGGACGAGATTCTGGGAAAGGCGGCTGCATGAGATACGCGTTGCGTGCTCCGACCTACCTCGGGCTGGCGCTCGTGTACGCGTACCGCTGGAGCTTCGGGCTGCTCTCTTCCGGCTCGTGCAAGTACCACCCGACGTGCTCGCAGTACGCGCTCGACGCGTTGCGTCGCTACGGCTTCGTGCGCGGCTCGGTCCTCGCCGGCTGGCGGCTGCTGCGCTGCAACCCATGGAGCCGGGGTGGGGTCGACTACGCGGAGGATCAGAGGCTCTTCCGATGACGCTCGCGGTTCTGCAGCTGATTCTGGGCTCACCGCTCACCCCGCTCGAGGACCTCCTCCGCCACGTCCTCGACTGGCTTCACGGCTCGATCGGGCTCACCTGGGCCTGGTCGATCGTCGGCCTGACGGTCATCGTCCGGCTGCTGCTCGTGCCGCTCACGGTCCGCCAGATCCACTCGATGCAGAACCTTCAGCGCCACGCGCCGCAGATGAAGGAGATCCAGAAGAAGTACAAGGCCGACAAGAAGCGCCAGCAGGAAGAGCTGATGAAGTTCTACCGCGAGAACAACATCAACCCGGCGGCGTCGTGCCTGCCGCTTCTGGCGCAGTTCCCGGTCTTCATCGCGCTCTACCTGGTACTCCGTGCATTCTCGAAGCACCCGCCGGGTGGCAAGGCCGCAGTCGCGGCGGGGGACTTCTCCTGGCTGCACAACTTCGTCCCGGACATCACGGCACATGCGAATGCGCACTGGTCCGGATACGTCCTGCTCGCGGTCTACGTCGCCAGCCAGCTTGTCTCGACCTACCTGATGTCGGCGACGATGGAGCGCTCGCAGCGGATCATGATGATGGTCCTGCCGCTTGTATTCGTGACGTTCCTGCTCAACTTCCCCGTTGGGCTCGTCATCTACTGGGTCACGACGAATCTGTGGACGGTCGGCCAGGGATTGATCACGCGCAGGCTGACGCCCCGGCCGCAGCCGCCCGAGCGCCGCTCGTCGCGCACGGCGCCGAAGGAGGTGGCCCCTGCTCCCGCCGTGGCGCCCGAGCCGGCGCCCACTCCGGCCGGCCCGGCAGAGCCTCGCCGCGTGAAGCGGAAGAAGAAAAAGAAGGCTCGGCGATGAAGGGCCGGCGTTGACCCTTCAAGTCGAGGCCACGGGCGAGACGGTCGGCGAGGCGAAGTGGGCGGCCCTGCGCGAGCTCGAGAAGCTCCAGCCGGGGATCGACAAGTCAGCGGTTCGCTTCCAGGTCGTCTCCGAGGGCGAGCGGGGCCTGCTGGGCGTCGGCTACGCGCCGGCACGGGTGGTCGCGACTGCGGAGGAAGCTGCGGCTCCCTCCGCCGAGCCCGTCGAGGAAAGTGAGCAGGCCGGCGAGGTGCGCGAGGTGCTCGAGCGCATCCTCGAGGCGATCGGCGTGCAGGCGCGGATCGACATCGTCGAGGACGAGGAGGCGCTGACGGCGACCTTCGTCGGTCGCGACCTCGGCCTCCTGATCGGGAAGCACGGGCAGACGATCGATGCTACCCAGTACCTCGTGAACGCCGTGGTCTGGCGCGGCCGCGGCGAGGAGCGCAAGCCCGTCGTGGTCGATGCCGCGGGCTACCGGGCACGGCGTGAGGCGACCCTCTCCGCGCTCGCCAGGCGTAGCGCCGAACGCGCGGTCTCGTCGGCGCGCGCGGTCGATCTCGAGCCGATGACCGCGGTCGAGCGAAAGGTCGTACACCTCTGCCTCAAGGACTTCCCGGGCGTGGTCACGCGGAGCGAGGGCACGGAGCCCAACCGCTTCGTCGTGATCGAGCCCATGTGATCGAGCGCTGGCTCGCTGACCTCGTATCAACTCCTGGGCTGACCTCGCTGTCGGGGGATGACGCCCGACGCGTCCACGTTGACGACAGCCTCGGGGCCGCTGCGATCGTCCAGCGGTTCGAGGGGCCGATCGTCGACGTGGGCTCGGGCGGCGGCGCGCCGGGAATCCCGCTGGCGGTTGCGCTTCCCGAGCGCGAGCTAACGCTGCTCGAGTCGAACCGGCGCAAGTGTGACTTTCTCGAGCGCTGGGCCCGCGAGCTTCCGAACGTGCGGGTCGTCCGCGGCCGCGCCGAGGAGCAGCCTGTCGACAGCTGGGGTGTCGCCGTCGCCAAGGCGCTTGCACCGCCGCCGGTCGCCGCGGAGTGGTGCCTGCCGCTCGTGGCGCCGGGCGGGGCCGCCGTCCTCTTCACCGCCCCGGCCGTCGACGCGGAGCGGGTCGCACGCGTAGCGGAGCGGCTTGTGGCGCAGCTCGAGGAGTCGCCGCCGGGCTTTGTTGTCCTGCGGAAGCTCGGGCCGACGCCAACGGGCTTTCCGCGACGCCCGGGCGTGGCCCGAAAACGTCCGCTCGCCTAGCTAGCGTGGCCATGTGCCTCTCCAGGCCATGCACGCTAGACAGCATCACCTGAAGGGGCACTAGTGCCCGGCCGGGTGTACGCGCT
>JBKPFI010000122.1:0-8564 GCA_046728775.1 Actinomycetota bacterium
CGAGGTCGCGCTTAGAGCAGCGCATAAACAGCCGGCAACTTCGAAGCCACCCGAGCACGTCGGCGTAGGCGGCGGTGCCAGCGGCGACGTGGGACGGGGCCTATCTGAAGGATCCGTGCGGGTTGAGAAGACCGTTCTGGATCTGAAGGCTCCAGAAAGGGCTCCATACCCAGCGCACGGTGGAGGGCGTGCAAGTACGCGCTAAACAGAAAAGGCTGTTTTGCGGGGTTTTTGCGGAGTCCTCTGACGGACTCGAACCGTCGACCCTCCTTACCATGGAAGGTACTCGGTCGCCTACGAACAAGCCGCCGCGAACGCCAAAGCCCGCTGAGCAACCGAAGTAGCAGCGTGACCGCTCGGGCGTCATACGCCAAACGACCGCTTCACTCGGCCATCGGGGCGCTTTTTTGGAACTCCGGCCAGTTTTTGGAATTCGCCCTTCTTCTTCTCCTTCTCGCAAAGGCCCGCCCAGGCGGGGGTTTTCCGTTGCTGAGAGGGGCAACGACTCGCATTGCCGAACGCATCGATCTCGCTGCGGAGCTCTTCCTAGTTCGAGAGCACCTATCGCGCGCAGCGGTGCGCGCCGATAGCGGCGGCGCGCTCGGGCATGGAACCGATGCCGGCGGGGATACGGCGTCGGCGCCGTCCGC
Source organism: Actinomycetota bacterium (assembly GCA_046728775.1). Taxonomy (GTDB): domain Bacteria; phylum Actinomycetota; class Thermoleophilia; order Gaiellales; family Gaiellaceae; genus AC-32. Next base: position 651 of record JBKPFI010000122.1, read on the forward strand.
GCGGGCGGGGCTCAGGCGGGACGATCTTTTCGAGCGCCCCCAGGAGTCAGCCGTTCCCTGTTCACGAGGAGGTAGCGCGGATTCCGAGCGACGACGCGGCCATCCGTGGCGCCGGTGTGAGCCGCAGCCACGGCGATGAGTCCCGGATGGGCGCGCAGCGCCGCGTACTCCGCCAGCGTCATCTCGACCTGTGCGGGGCAGCTGAGTTCACCGCACTCGCAGAGGAAGCCAACGACGTTGGCCCCGTCACTCGGAACGACCAGGCGGGCTGCGACGTCGTAGATTCGCTCGTTCACCTCCCGGACGAGCACCTCGTTTGCGACCCGCTGCTCGCTCTGTGCCCGCATCGACCGTCTAGCTGCCTTGCGGGCGACGGTTCACGAGAGTCGTTTCCGGCTCCTGCGCTGCGGCTAGAAGTGTTTCGCAATTCATCTACAGTCCCGAGGAGGTATGTAACACGACCATCCAGTAATGATACAGGCTTGTCTTACACCCGACCACTGAAGAGAATGCGCAGGAACGCCGGTGAGCGAGGCTCTGCCGAAACCTGAACCCGCTCCATTCGAGCTGCGAGCGGGTGCGCCCAGTCGAGCGCAGGCGCTCCGCGAGCGCGTGAGCACCGGGATCGTCACGGCCGCTGCGGAGGTGTTCGCACGGCAGGGCGCCGCGGCGAACATGGCCGACGTCGCGGCGGCGGCCGGAGTAGCGCGTGGGACGGTGTATCGCTACTTCCCCACTCGGCAAGCACTTCTGAAGCAGCTTGCCGAGATCGCAGTCAGAGACGCCGGCCGGCGACTCGAGGAGACACGTTTGGAGAAGGTGGATCCCGACGAGGGGGTTACCCGGGCCGCGCGAGCGCTGATCGAGGTCGGCGATTACCTCACGGTCATCGCTCGCGAGGGCGTACACCCTCGGCCCGACGACTACGAGCGGCGACTCCTCGCCCCGCTGCGCCGGCTCTTCGCTCGTGGCCAGGCCAGCGGCACCTTCCGTCGCGACGTGCCGGCTGATTGGCTGACGAACGCGTTTGTAGAGCTTGTCGTCAGTGCAGTGGCTTCGTTACCGGCAAGCGGACGCGACGACACCGTCGCAGCCGTTTCAGGCCTGTTTCTCGACGGTGCACGAGAGCCCAATCCACGCGCGGCGCCAAGTGCGTCCCGCCCGGCCAAGAAGACTAGGAGGAAGTCATGAGCACGTCTACATCGGCCGATGATCGTCGCTCGCCGGAGAGCGACGAATCTCTATTGCCGGAGCTCGTCGCGTTGCTTCGAGACAGGCGGGGAGAGCTCCGCGAGGAGTGGGTGCGCAAGATCACCGACGCCGACCTTCTCGGAGTGATGACGCCGGAAGAGATCTTCTCTGAGGTGACGGCGGTCTACGACAACTACGTCGACGTGCTCGAAACCGGGAGCGTCGAGACGCTTCAGGCGTATGCGCGCGACCTCTCCGAGCGAATCATCCCACGCGGCGTCGAGACGCACGAAGTGCTGGAAATCGTCCTCCTCCTCCGCGACGTGCTTGCCCGCGCGCTCTTCGTGAACTACCAGAACGACTCGGAGCTCCTGAACGCGGTCCTAGACGCGTACGAGCCGGCCGCCAATCGAATCGCCGTCACCGTCGGCGTGAGCTTCGTCGACGAACGAGAGCGCGTCATCCGCGAACAGCAGGACGCGATGCGCGAGCTCTCGACCCCTGTGCTGCAGGTCCGAGAACGACTCCTGATCCTGCCGATCATCGGCGTGCTGGACGCCCAACGTGCACGGCAGCTGACGGAGCAGTTGCTCGGGGCGATCCAGTCGGGCCGTGCGAAGGTCGTCGTGATCGACATCACGGGAGTCGCAACGATCGACCTGACGGTCGCGAACCACATCGTCCAGACGGTCGAAGCCGCGCGACTCATGGGCGCGAGCGCGATCATCACCGGCCTCTCGTCGAGGATCGCCCAGACTCTCGTCGACCTCGGTGTCGACCTGAGCATGATGCATACCGTCGGCGATCTACAGGGTGGGCTCGAGGAGGCCGAGCGGCTGATGGGCCTCCGTGAGCCGGATGAGCGGCACGAGCACTAGGGGTTCGGACGTGTCACACGGGGTCGCGATACTGGCACAGGGCCAGTACCTGATCGCTTCGGTGCAGGGAGATCTATCCGACTCCGAGGTCCTCGAGCTGCGCGACGACCTCGCCGGCCGCATCGGCCGCAAGCGCGTGCGCGGCATCGTGGTGGATGTCACCGCGCTCGACGTGATCGATTCGTTCGTGGCACGCGCTCTGCAGGCGCTCGCGGTGACGGCGAAACTGCGTGGCGCGGAGACGATCATCGCCGGCATCCAGCCCGAGGTCGCGATCGCGATGGTGCACTTCAAGCTGGACCTCGCGCCGTTGCGCACCGCGCTCGACCTCGACGCGGCGCTCGCGCAGCTCGACGGTGAGGCGCAGCGCGACCGTGGACATGGATGAGCAGCTGCGCGTCCTGATCGAGTCCGACCACGATCTCGTGGATGCGCGCGCCGCGGCTCGCGAGCTTGCACTTCGCCTCGGCTTCTCTCGCACCGATGCCACGCTCATAGCTACCGCGATCTCCGAGATCGCGCGGAACATCGTCGTTCACGTCGGGCAGGGAACGGTCGTGATGTCGCCGCTGCTCGAGGAAGCGCGCTACGGGCTGCGGGTTGTCGCCGAAGACCAGGGCATCGGCATTCGCGATGTCGAGGCGGCCCTCGAGGATGGCTACGCAGGTCGAGGCGGCTTGGGCCTCGGCCTCCCCGGCGCCCGACGGCTGATGGACGAGTTCGAGATCGAGACCGACGCCGATCGGGGCACGCGCGTCACGATGACCAAATGGCGCCTCCGCGACGAGCTCGAGCGCTTGCGCGAGAGGCGCAACGCTCGACCGTGAGTCACCAGAGCCTACGCACTCGCTATCAGTCGGCGTTCCAGGCCTTCGTGGACGACCGCAGCGAGCACGCGCTGCGCGCGGCGTACGAGCTCGGCCGGGACGCGGTAATGAGCGGCATGAGCGCGCTCGAGATCGTCCAACTTCATCACGAGGTGCTCGACCGAGCCGTGGACGCTCGAGAGGGAAGTGACGTCTCCCGGACGATCGCGGCCGCCGCGGACTTCCTCGTCGAGAGTCTGGCGGCTTTCGAGATGGTGCAACGAGGCTTCTCTGGTGCCCGCCGCGCAGCCTTCGTCGAGCGCAGGAACGCGAGGCTGCTTCGCCACCTCTCGACCGTCCTGGCAGACGAGTCGCTGGCGACGCGTGATCGCGCTGCCTTCGAAGAGGTCCTCCAGCTCGTCGCCGAGCACGCGCGAGAGGTCACCGATGCGCGCCGCGGAGCCGCCTACGTCGCGGGCGGAGCTTCGGTAGCTCCGCCCATCGAGGTGCGATCGGAGGGCGAGGGCGATGACACCTGGTCGGAGGTCCTCCAGCCGCGGGAGCCACCGCGCGCGGCTGTCGGCAGGCCGCACGCGATCCGCGAGCCGCTCCGCACACTCGACGGCGCAGAAATGGGATGGGTCGAGGTGGCCGATAAGAACAACGGTGAGTTCACGGGCTCCGACAAGGCGGTCCTCAACCAGGTCGCGCAGATGACTGCAGCGGCGATCGAACGCGCGCTTGCCTACCCCTAGCGGCTCGGGGTCACCCCGGCCTGCGACCGGGATGGTTAGGGCGAACTCCTACCGGCGTTGTTCGGGGGGGCCACGCGCCCTGGACGGGACAAGACTCGCGAAGGAAGGAGTTTCTGGCGCGGGCGCGCACCCTTCTCGTAGACGGCCCGGTCGCTCGCGCCATCGCGAAGCGACGACTCCATCGGTTGGCGGACCGCTCGGACGAAGAGTTGAGACCTGCGCCGACGAGCCGCTGCACCGTGCCGCCGTAGAGCCGGGCGAAGCGGGAGAGATCGTCGTCGGTGGCGAGATCGAGCGTCTTTACGACAAGCGCAAGGACCTCAGCGTCCTCGACTCGAACCCGGTCGTCCGCAGGCGACGCCACGCCAAACTCGCTGCTGAGGCGGCGGAGAAGCTGTGGCGGTCGCCCCAGCGCATCGCACGCTTTGACCGAAAAGGGTCATCGTCAGACGGCTCGGATCGGTGCTTCTGGCGCTTTTGGAAGTCTCTCGACTTCTTGGAACTCGCCCTTCTCTGAAAGCCCCGCAAATCGGGCCTTTTCTGCTGGCGGAGGAACGTTCAGTACCTCTTCGCCTCGTCCTCGAGCGTGGCCATGCACGGGATGCAATACGGCGCCACCTCGTCCCCTTTCTGCAGTAGGCGCCGCTTGACCTCGTCGGGCCCAAGCTGATCCGCGTATTTGCGGACGAGCGCGATGTACTGCTGCGTTGCCTGTGCGAGGTAGGGGCCGTATGTAGCGGCCGTGGTCTCAAGGTTTCCCATCTTGTAGTCGAGCGCTCGGAACTTGGCCTCCATCGCTTCCCTGGAGGGCGACTGGTTGCCCCCGCAGGCCACGACGAGAGCCACCGCGACAAGGAGGACGGCGACGCTCAATGCCCGCATTCCCATCTCGGTCAATGTAGATGTCGCCGGCCGTCGGGAGCAATCGTTCGTGCCGCCCTCGGTAGCGTTACCCTCCCGCTCTCCAGGCCAGGGAGGATCGTGGAACCGCGTGGGGTCGCCCAGGAGCCGATCAGCTCCGAGCTCGCGCTCGTGGACGAGGAGCTCGCCCGTCGCGCGCGGGCTGCGCTGCCGGACCCTCCGTGGTTGCTGCCGGTCCTGGCCGAGCTGGAGGAAGAACCGAGAGCCGAGCCGCCCCGGCGGTCATTCGCCAGCCGCCTGCCGGTCGTCGCGCTAACGGTCGTGGCGCTGCTCGCGGTGGCGGCACTCGCCAGCAGCCTGCTGCCGTCGGAGAGCCCGAGCTTCGTGAGCGAGCGGGGCCGGCGTGCCGCGGTTCCTGCGCGGACACAGTCGACGCCTGCTGCGGCACTCAAGCCGCCGACGACGCACTCGACCGTGGGCCGCGCGTCCAAGCCGAAGCCGAAGCCCGCCGCTCCCGCAACGCGCATCCGCACGAAGCGCGCGCGACCCAAGCCCGCGGCGAAGCCGCGCGCGAAGCCGAAGCCGACGCCGCGCGCGCGGACGCTTCGGAGGGCCGAGCGGGTGCTCGCGTGGCGCCGCTACGCGCCCGCTGCGTTCTACGTCGTGTACCTGCGGCATGGTCCGACGACGATCTATCGGACGAGGACGACGAGACTCACCGCGACGCTGCCGCCGCGGCTGAAGCTCAGGCCGGGCATCTATCGCGTCGTCGTCCGTCCGGCCGTGGCGCTCGAGGCCGGCATCGTCCTCGCCCCGGCTGTCGCCGAAAAGACGATCCGGGTCTGAGCGCAGCTTGACCCAGATGGGTCAGCCGGCGGCCGCGCCGACGTCGCTTCCCTTTCCGCGATGCCCGGACTGCTCCGCGAGGCCGCGGGCACGTCTTCCGTGCCTGTCCGCGTGCTGTTCTGCTGTCTCGTCTGCGCCGTCGGCTTGCTCGTGCTCTCGTCGGGAGCGGCCAACGCGAAGCCCAAGCGACCCGTCGAGCGGCACCACCATCACCGCCACGTCGTTCGCGGGCACCCACCGCGCCATCGCCACCAGGTTCGGCGTCGCCGTCACCTTGCGCGGCTGCACGCCCGGGCTCGCCGCGCGCAGCGGATGAGAGTGGAGCGCCGGCGCCGCACCCGGGTCGTGCGCGTGGCGCGCCGCGCGCTCGGTGCGCCGTACCGCTGGGGCGGCGGCTCACCGCGCTCCGGTTTCGACTGCTCGGGACTGACCCAGTGGGTCTACCGCCATGTGGGCGTGTCGCTGCCGCACTACAGCGTCGCCCAGTGGCGCTACGGGCGGCGGGTCGGGCGGCGGGCGCTCCGCCCGGGTGACCTGCTCTTCTTCTCCGGCCTCGGCCACGTCGGCATCTATGTCGGCCACGGTGCGGTGATCCACGCGCCCCACTCGGGCGCCCGGGTTCGCGTGGAGCGGCTCAGCGGCTGGCTCGCCTCGAGCTTCGACGGCGCGCGCCGGCTGAGCATTTTCGGTTGATCGCTCTCGCGCTAAGACGGGCGCACCGGCAGAGCCGGCACGCCCTCTCTGGTCGGCGTCGCAAGCGAGCGCCTTAGACTGCGATTGCCCTGAGGGTCTGGTGGGCAGACGCTCTTCGAGCGCGAGAACCAGGAGGCGAGATGAGCCAGGTATCGGAGATCCTCGACGAGAAGGGCCACAACGTGCTGAAGATCGATGCGGGCGCGTCCGTCTTCGAGGCCGTCCAGCAAATGGTCGAGGCCAACGTGGGCTCGCTCCTCGTGACCGAGGGCGGCGAGATCAGCGGCATCGTGACCGAGCGTGACTATCTGCGCCGCATCGCGATCGACGAGCTCAACGACCGGGAGACCTCGGTGCGCGCGATCATGTCGTCGCCGCTCGTCGTCGTGACGCCGGAGACGTCGGTGGACGAGTGCATGGCCCTCATGACGAACCGGCGCATCCGGCACCTTCCGGTCGTCGCCGGCGGCGATGTGGCGGGCATCGTCTCGATCGGTGACGTGGTGAAGTTCAAGTCGAGGGAACAGAGCTTCGAAATCCAGTTCCTGCAGGACTACATCGCGGCGCGCTAGGAACTCAGCGCCGCTGCCGGCTCACTGGATGCCGGTGTCGAGGTGGAAGTCGACCTTCGCGACCCGGCCTCGAGGCACCCGCACGACCCGCGGCGTCAGCCCTGTCCCGACGCGGCGCCGGGGCGCCCGCACCGCATACGAGCCGGCCCGTAGCTTCACGGAGTAGCGTCCGGCCTCCGTCGTCCTCGCCTCGGCGACGACCTTCCCTGCTCGCTTGAACTGAAGCAGGAGGCCAGCCGCCGGCTTCTCGCACGGCTCGTCGACGTGGCAGACAGGCTTCGTCGGGCCTTCCATCACGACGCCGCGCAGGCCCGAGACGTGCCTGGCACCGCCCGCCCCCGGGAAAGCGAACAGCGGCACGAGGGCGGCGAGGCCCGCAGCAGCAGCCCAGCGCATGCTCGAGACTGTACCGGCCCTCGTTGAACCTTCGTGGCCATCGGCATAAAGTCGGCGCCGTACGTTGCTGGCAACGAGGGGAGGCACACGATGCATGGACGTTCAACGTCCGCGCGCCGCAAGCATCGTCTAGCCGGTGCACTAGCACTTTTCACCGGAGTCCTGGCGGCCATGGTTTTGGCCGGCGCCGCAGGCACCGGGTCCGCCGCGGTCGTCGCGAATGGGGCGAGCGGGACGAGCCCTGCGCCCACGATCACCTGGGACGTGGCCCACGACGTCTCGCCGCCGCTCCGCGATCTCGCCGCGGGCAGGATCGCGCCGGACGCCGAGGATCCCGCGGAGGAGCCCGAACGCGGCCCGATCGCGACGGGTGAGGGGCATTCAGCCGACGGCGCACTGCAGTCGGTCCTGCCGGCCGCGACGATCCCTTCGACCTCGCAAAACTTCGAAGGGCTCAGCAACCAGGACAACTTCAACATCTTCGGCTTCCGGGTGAACCCGCCTGACCCGAACGGCGAGGTGGGGCCCAACAACTACGTCGAGATGATCAACCTCGTCTTCGGCGTGTACGACAAGGCGGGCAACCTGCTGCTCGGGCCGGTGGACACGGGCACACTCTGGGAGAACTTCGCGGTCCCCGACTGCACCGACCCGTCCGGTGACCCGGTCGTCGTCTACGACCAGTTCACCGACCGCTGGATCCTCACTCAGTTCACTACCAGCGGGCTGAACCCGGACGGCTCTTACAACGGCCTTCCGTTCTATAACTGCGTCGCCATCTCACAGACCGGAGATCCCACTGGCGCGTACTACCGGTATGCGTTCATCACGTCCCAGGAGGGCTCGACGTCGACGTTCTTCCCTGACTATCCGAAGTACGGGGTGTGGACCGATTCCTACGTGCTCACCTCCAGAG
>JBKPFI010000249.1:0-9363 GCA_046728775.1 Actinomycetota bacterium
CCTAGAGCAGCTTGCAGTTCCGTCGTAGGTGGAAGATGGGATCGTGTTCGGGCCGTTCTACGAAGGGAACAAAGGGACCGCGATATACAACGCGAGCTTCCGACCTTTCCAGTCGCCCGTGCCGTTTCTGTTCGTGAGGCATGGGGTCACCGGCGACTGGAAGTTCTTCCTGGACGACGAGGAGTGGCTCAACTTGTGGGCGCATCGTTATGGGGAGTCTGGTACGCACGCTCTTGCGGAGGAGCTACGCCGCTTGCCGTGGCGCGCGGGGCTCGACGAATCGCAAGACGAGTACCGACGGTCGTGAGCTCGGTCGACACAGCTGTTCAGCCAGCCGTCGCGCGCGATCAGGCGCGCGCGCTCTTCGGGCAGACAATGGGGCTCGTTGCGGTCACCGCGGGCCTGTTCGCACTCGGTGCGTACCTCGGGCGCGATCTCTCCTACGGCTGGGGCATCGGCGCGTACATCGCGAGTTTCGTCGTCCTGATCGGCCTCAACTTCGCCGCGCAGCGCTCCGAGCAGCTCGCGATCGGCCTGCTGTTCGGCTTCGGCGTCCTGATCGGGGTCGGAACCGCGCCGACGATCGCCTACTACGCCTCGACGAACCCGCAGTCGGTGTGGCAGGCGGGCGGGGCGACCGCGCTCTTCATCGCCGGCTTCGGGGCGGCCGGTTACGCCACCCGCCGAGATCTCTCGGGGCTCGCCCGCGTGTGCTTCTGGGCGCTCCTCGCGCTGATCGTCTTCGGGATCGTGACCATCTTCGTTCAGATCCCGAACGGCGCGCTGATCTACTCGATCGCCGGCCTGGTGATCTTCGCCGGCTTCACGATGTACGACTTCCAGCGCCTACGGCGGACGCAGGACATCCGTGCCGCGCCGCTGCTCGCCGCCTCGATCTTCCTCGACGTCCTCAACGTCTTCTTGCTGTTGCTGTCGCTCTTCAACCGAGACTAGTCGTCGACCCACCCGACAAGGGAGGTCCCTCATGAGTAGCACCGTCGAGCGCGCCACCGAGATCCGCTCGTTCCACGTCGACGTTCCGGACGACGCGCTAGACGACCTCCGGCGACGGATCGCAGCGACGCAATGGCCCGAGCGCGAGACCGTCGCAGACGACTCGCAAGGCGTGCCGCTCGCGGCGATGCAGAAGCTCGCGCGCTACTGGGCGACGGACTACGACTGGCGCGAGTGCGAGGCGAGGCTGAACGCCCTGCCGCAGTTCGTCACCGAGATCGACGGGCTCGACATCCACTTCATCCACGTCCGCTCGCAGCACGAGGACGCGCTGCCGCTCGTCGTCAACCACGGCTGGCCCGGCTCGATCATCGAGCAGCTGAAGATCATCGATCGCCTGACCGACCCGACGGCCCACGGCGGGGTCGCGGAGGACGCATTCCACCTGGTGATCCCGTCGATGCCGGGCTACGGGTTCTCGGGCAAGCCGACGGGCACCGGCTGGGGCCCGGAGCGTATGGCTCGAGCTTGGGCGGAGCTGATGCCGCGCCTCGGCTACAACCGCTACGTCGCGCAGGGCGGCGACTGGGGCGCCTTCGTCGTCGATCAGATGGGCTTGCAGGCACCCGATGGGCTGCTCGCAATCCACACGAACATGCCTGCCACCGTTCCGGCCGACGTCGACAAGGCTTCCCTGGCGGGTGAGCCGCCGCCAACCGGTCTCTCGACCGAGGAACTCCGGGCCTACAAGCAGCTGATCAGGACGTACGCGCAAGTCGAGTACGCCAGGTACATGGCGGCGCGCCCGCAGACCCTGTACGGCATCGCGGACTCACCGGTCGGCCTGGCGGCGTGGCTGCTCGATCACAACGACGCCGACGGCCAGCCCGCGGCGGCCGTCGTCGCCGCACTCGACCGCACCGCGAGCGCAACGGGCGAGCTAACGCGTGACGAGGTGCTGGACAACATCACGCTCTACTGGCTGACGAACACCGGCGTCTCTGCCTCTCGTCTGTACTGGGAATACAAGGGCGGCTTCTTCGACGCCAAAGGCGTCTCAATCCCGGTTGCCATCACGGTCTTTCCCAGCGAGCAGTACCAGGCGCCCCGGAGCTGGGCCGAGCGTGCCTACCCCAAGCTCATCTACTTCAACGAGGTCGACAAGGGCGGCCACTTCGCCGCGTGGGAACACCCGGAGCTCTTCTCGACCGAGGTGCGAGCCGCGTTCAGGTCACTGCGTTGAGCGGTCGACGGGTCCCCGTAGCGACGTTCGGCACGCGCTCCGAGGCGGAGATCGTTCAGGGCCTGCTCGCGTCGGCGGGGATCGACGCATCGGTGTCCGCGGACGACGCCGGCGCCGCGTATCCGTTCGTGTTGTCGGGTGGAGCGCAGCTGCTGGTCGACGAGGACGACGTCGAGGCCGCATCGGAGGTGCTAGCAGGTGACACAGACGACTCTTGAGCGGGCCCAGCGAACTGGCTTCGGCCCGCTCCGCCAGATCGATGCCGGGCTGCTGAACGTCGGCTATGTCGATCTCGGTCCCTCCGATGTCCCGGCTGTCGTCTTGCTGCACGGCTGGCCCTACGACATCCACAGCTACGCCGAGGTGGGGCCACTTCTCGAGGCGCAGGGCTACCGGGTGATCGTTCCCTACCTGCGCGGCTACGGGACGACCCGCTTCCGCTCGGACGAGACGCTGCGGAACGGCGAGCAGGCGGTGCTCGCCGTGGACACGATCGCCTTGCTGGATGCGCTCGAGCTCGAGCAGGCGATCGTCGCTGGCTTCGACTGGGGCGCCCGAACCGCCAACATCGTCGCGGCGCTCTGGCCCGAGCGCTGCGCGGCGCTGGTGTCGGTGAGCGGCTACCTGATCGGAAGCCAGGAGGCCGGGAGCGTGCCGCTGCCGCCCGAGGCCGAGCACCAGTGGTGGTACCAGTACTACTTCGCCACCGAGCGCGGCCGCGCCGGCTACGACAAGTACCGGCGCGAGTTCGCGAAGCTGATCTGGCGCACCGCCTCGCCGCGGTGGAACTTCGACGAGGCAACCTTCGAGCGCAGCGCGGCGGCCTTCGACAACCCGGATCACGTGGCGATCGCCATCCACAATTACCGCTGGCGGCTCGGGCTGGCCGAAGGGGAAGCGCTCTACGACGAGCTGGAGCAGCGGCTCGCAGCAGCGCCGCCGATCAGCGTGCCGACGATCACGCTCGAGGGCGACGCCAACGGCGCCCCACATCCGGAGCCGGCCTCCTATGCCGGCAAGTTCTCAGGCAGCTATTCGCACCGGACGATCGAGGGCGGCATCGGGCACAACCTGCCCCAGGAAGCTCCCGAGGCATTTGCCCAGGCCGTCATCGACGTCGACCCCCACTGAGGAAGGAGCTCGCATGCCAACCGACGATGCCCAAGTGACCGTCGTCTTCGTCCACGGGGCCTTCGCCGACAGCTCGAGCTGGAACGGCGTCATCGAGCGTCTGCAGGCGAAGGGCGTACAGGTAACGGCGCCGGCGAACCCGCTCCGGGGGATCTCGATCGACTCCGCCTACACCGCGGCCGTGCTCGAGGAGATCCCGGGGCCTGTGATCGCCGTCGCCCACTCCTACGGCGGCGCGGTGATCACGAATGCCGCGACGCAGGCCGGCAACGTCATCGGCCTCGTCTACGTCGCCGCGTTCGCCCCCGACGAGGGCGAGCGGCTCGGAGAGGTGACGCCGGAGTCGCGCGACAGCGTCCTGAACAGCGCGCTCGTCCCGCACCATTACCCGTCGTCGAACGGCGGCGAGCCGGCAGTCGAGTTCGCGGTCGACCCCGAGAAGTTCCATGACGCCTTCGCGGCAGACCTCCCGGCCGAGCAGACGGCCGTGATGGCGGCAACGCAACGGCCCGTCGCCGAGCTCGCGTTCTCGGAGCCCACCGGAGCAGCCGCGTGGAAGCACCTGCCGTCGTGGGCCGTCGTCGCCACCGGTGACAAGGCGGCGGGAGCCGACCTCGTCCGTTCGATGGCCGAGCGCGCCGGCGCGACCATCACCGAGCTCGAGGGCTCGCACGTGATCATGATCTCGCAGCCCCAGGCCGTGGCGGACGTCGTCCTCGACGCAGTCGCCGCCGTCCCGGTGGCGTCGTGATCGCCGCCTCGGCCAGGGAGGGCGGCGCGTGACCCTGTTCAGCCGTCACCGCAGCGAAGAGTTGGCCGTCGAGGGCCACCTGCCCGGCTTCGACGGGGCGACCGGCTGGCTCAACTCGGCGCCGCTCACCGCGGAGGATCTCCGCGGGAAGGTCGTGCTCGTCGACTTCTGGACGTACACGTGCATCAACTGGCTCCGCACGCTCGGCTACGTCCGCGCCTGGGCCGAGAAGTACGAGGAGCACGGCTTGGTCGTGGTCGGCGTCCACACGCCCGAGTTCCCGTTCGAGAAGGACGTCGACAACGTGCGCCGGGCCGTGGAGGACATGGCCGTCGAGTATCCGGTCGCGCTCGACCCCGACTACGGGGTCTGGCGCGCGTTCGGCAACAGCTACTGGCCCGCCGCCTACTTCGCCGACGCGGAGGGGCGAATCCGTCACCACCAGTTCGGAGAGGGCGGCTACGAGGACTGCGAGCGGGTCATCCAGCGGCTGCTGGGCGAGGCGGGACGCGAGGGCATCGGTGACGACCTGGTCTTCGTCGCTCCCGACGGGTTCGAAGCCCAGGCCGACTGGGACAGCCTGCAGACGCCCGAGACGTACCTCGGCTACGAGCAGGCTCAGAACTTCTCGTCCCCCGATGGTGCCGGGCTCGACGAGGCTCGTACCTACGAGGTCCCGGATCCGTTGAAGCTCAACCACTGGGCCTTGTCCGGGAACTGGACGATCCAGAGGGGTGCCAGCGTCCTGAACGGAGCCGATGGACGAATCGCGTTCCGCTTCCACGCCCGCGACGTCCATCTCGTCATGGGACCGCCTGCGAAAGGCGAGTCGGTGCCCTTCCGCGTGCTGCTCGACGGAGAGCCGCCCGGCGACGCACACGGCCTCGACGTCGACGAAGAGGGCAACGGAACGGTGACCTGGCAGCGGCTCCATCAGCTGATTCGTCAGCGCGAGTCCATCCGTGAGCGCACGTTCGAGGTCGAGTTCCTCGCGCCCCGCGCCGAGGCCTACTGCTTCACCTTCGGCTAACAGGAGAGATCGCGCGGGCCCCCCGACGGGACAGTCAATACAACGTCGGCAGAGCCTCGAGAGCCGCTGCTACCCTCCTGGATAAGACGTTTTCGCCGTTCACTGGGCGGCGTCGCTCACGCGGCGCGGCGATTTCCAGAGGAGGGTGCGCGAGAGGTGCCCGAAGCTTAGAGCGGCGATCGTGAAGACAAGAGACGTTTAGCCGAAGTCGCCCGGCCACATCGGCAGGGGTCTGTCACAGCAACCGCTCCGGCTTGCCGCATCATCGCGCGCAGGCTTCGCGTGACGCTCTACGCGTCGAACACACTCATCGGAGCGGTCTCGGCCGCGGCCGCAGTGGCCGCCGTGCTCATTTACCTCTACGGCCTCCGCCGCGCCGATCAGACAGCCGCCCGTGACGAGGCGCTTGCCCTCGCCGAGACGCGGCGGCAGACCGTAAACGAGCTCCGCAGGCGCGTGGCCGCGCTCGAACACGGACAGAAGGAGGCGCGCGCGTACCACAGGAAGCGCGTCCGCGAGCTCGAGGAGTCCCTCGAGCGGACGCAGCGCGAGGCGCGCGAACAGGCGTATCGGTCGCAGCGGCTTTACGTTCTCGCGTTGGAGGAGGCGCTGACCGAGATCCGCGAGGAGCTCGAGAAGGGGCCTCCCGACGTCGACGGCGCCTTGGCGAAGATCCAGGAGCTGCTCGCCGACGGGGAGCTCCACACGAGCGCGAGCTGATGAAATCCGCGCCGATGGCTCACGGCACAGGCGTGCGGCTCGAGCCGTGGGGCAAGGGCGACTTGCCCCTCGTGCGTCGGCTGATGGGAGACCCGGCGATGACCGAACACCTCGGCGGGCCCGAGAGCGAGGAGAAGCTCGTCGACCGCCAGGGCCGCTACGAGCGCATCGCGGGCACCGGCACCGGGCGGATGTTCAAGATCGTCGACGAGGAGACCGGCGAGGCCGCGGGCTCGGTCGGCTACTGGGAGAAGGACTGGCGCGACCAGAAGGTCTACGAGATCGGCTGGTCGGTCCTGCCCGAGTTCCAGGGGCGAGGCATCGCGTCAGCCGCCACTGCCCAGGCGATCGCCAAGGCCCGAGCCGAGCGCAGGCACCGCTACCTCCACGCCTTCCCCTCCGTCGAGAACCTGGCCTCGAACGGCATCTGCCGGAAGCTCGGCTTCGAGCTCCTCGGCGACTCCGAGTTCGAGTACCCGAAGGGCCACTTCATGCGCTGCAACGACTGGCGGCTCGATCTCACCGAGCCCGAGCAGCGCGACGGCTAGCGACGGATTCGAGCCGCGAACCGGGCTCCCCAGCCGCGCGTCGTACGCTTAGCGCGTGCTCACCTGCCCGAACTGCGGCCGCGAGAACCCCGAGGGGTCGCGCTTCTGCAACGCCTGCGGGACGGAGCTAGCCGCCGCCGAGGCAGAGGGCCGCGAGTACCGCAAGGTCGTGACCGTGCTCTTCTGCGACGTCGCCGGGTCGACGGCGCTCGGCGAGTCGGTCGACCCCGAGGCGCTGCGGGCCCTGCTCGCGCGCTACTTCGACGAGATGAAGGCGATCGTCGAGCGGCACGGCGGCGCCGTGGAGAAGTTCATCGGCGACGCGGTGATGGCGGTCTTCGGCGTGCCGCAGGTGCACGAGGACGATGCGCTTCGCGCGGTGCGTGCCGCCGTGGAGATGCGGGAGGCGCTCCCGGAGATCGGCATCCGCGAGCGCATCGGCGTCAACACCGGCGAGGTCGTGGTCGGCACCGCCGAGCGGCTCGCGAGCGGCGACGCCGTGAACGTCGCCGCTCGGCTCGAGCAGGCCGCCGAGGCGGGCGAGATCCTGCTCGGTGGCGAGACGGCGCATCTCGTCCGTGACGCCGTCGAGACCGAGCCGACCGAGCCGCTCACCCTGAAGGGCAAGAGTGAGCCCCTCGTCGCGCAACGCCTGCTCGCCCTCCACGAGGAGGCTCCCGCCTTCACCCGCCGCCTCGACGCGCCGCTCGTCGGGCGCGAGCGCGAGCTGCGCCGCCTGGAGGAGGCGTTCGGCCAGGCGGTCGCCGACCGCTCGTGCCAGCTGTTCACGATCCTCGGCTCCGCGGGCGTCGGCAAGTCACGCCTCGCCGCCGAGCTGACCGGCTCGATCCACGGCGCGCGCATCATCCGCGGCCGCTGCCTACCGTACGGCGAAGGCATCACCTACTGGCCCGTCGTCGAGGTCGTCAAGCAGCTGCCCTCGCCGTCGGAGGCCGAGGTCGACCCGGCGGCGGTCGCGGCAATCGAAGGGCTGCTCGGCGAGGAGCAGGCCGTCTCGTCGAGCGAGGAGATCCCGTGGGCCTTCCGCAAGCTCCTGGAGGCCGCGGCTGCATCGTCCCCGGTCGTGGTCGTGTTCGACGACATCCACTGGGCCGAGCCGACCTTTCTCGACCTCGTCGAGCACGTCGCCGACCTCTCGCGCGAGGCCCCGCTTCTGCTCCTGTGCCTCGCGCGCCCGGAGCTGCTCGACCGGCGGCCCGGCTGGGGCGGCGGCAAGCTGAACGCGACGACGGTGCTGCTGGAGCCGCTCTCGGCGGCGGAGACCGACGAGCTGCTGGAGCGCCTGCTCGGGGCGGCGACGCTCGAGCCCGGCCTGCGGGCGCGGATCCGCGACGCGGCCGAGGGGAACCCGCTCTTCGTCGAGGAGATGGTCGCCCTGATGGAGACGTCCGGCGACGGCGAGGTGTCCGTGCCGGGAACGATCCAGGCACTGCTCGCCGCGAGGCTCGACCAGCTGGAGCCGGCCGAGCGCGGTGTGCTCGAGCGCGGCGCCGTCGAGGGCCGCGTCTTCCACCGCGGCGCGGTGCAGGCGCTTGCGCCCGAGGAGTCGCACATGGAACGGCGGCTTAACGGCCTGGTGCGGAAGGAGCTCCTTCGCCCGGACAAGGCACAGCTGCCAGGGCAGGACGCCTACCGCTTCCGCCACCTGCTCATTCGCGACGCCGCGTATGAGGCACTGCCGAAGGCCACGCGGGCCGAGCTGCACGAGCGCTTCGCCGCGTGGCTCGAAGAGCACGGCGCCGAGCTCGTCGAGTTGGACGAGGTCGTCGGCCACCACCTCGAGCAGGCCTACCGGTACCGCGCCGAGCTAGGCCAGGGACAGGCCGAGCTCGGCGCCCGCGCGGCTGCCCGGCTCGCCGCCGCGGGCCGCCGTGCGCTCGCGGTTCGCGACGCGGCGGCCGCAGCGAATCTCCTCGGGCGCGCAGTCGCTCTCGCAGACCCGCGGGGGCGCGAAGGCGTGGAGCTGCTGCTCGACCTCGGGACGGCGCTCGTCGACCGGGGCGAGATGCGGGAGGGCGACGCGCGGCGCGAGCAGGCGATCGCGCTCGCTCGATCGATCGGTGACCGCACGCTGGAGCTGCGCGCGAGCTGCGAGCTTGCAATCGGTCGCACGGTCACCCATCCGGACTTCACCGGCGAGCAGGCGCTCGAGCTCGCACGCCGGGCAATCGACGAGCTGGGACCGGAGGGCGACGACCAGGCCCTTGCGAGCGCCTGGTACCTCGTGCTCGCGGCCGAGAACCTGCGCGCCCACTGGCAGGACGCCGTGGTGGCAGTCGAGCACGTCCTCGAGCACGCGAGGAACCCCGGCGACCGCTGGCGCAGCGAGGCGCTCGAGTTCTTCGGTCCGGCGATCTACTGGGGCCCGACGCCGCTGGCGACGGGGCTCCCGCGGGTGGAGGCGATTCTGGACGGAGCGCGCGGCGAAAAGTCGCTCGAGGCCTGGTCGATGCGGCCGCTCGCCGGGTTCTACGCGATGCAGGGCCGGTTCGACGAGGCCCGCGAGCTCCTGGTCGAGGCGCGGACGATCCTCAAGGAGCTCGGCCGTAGCCTCGACGTCGTCACGCTCGCCCTTCTGGGCCGGCCCGCTCGAGCTGCTGGCGGGGAATCCGGCCGAGGCCGCCCGCGCGACGGGCGAAGCGTGCGACTTCCTCGACGCTGCGGGCGAGCGCGGCTGGCTCTCCACGATGGCGACGGTCCACGCCAACGCGCTCTGCGACGAAGGTCTCTTCGACGAGGCGGAGGCGGCGGCGCTCCGAAGCCGCGAAGCCGCGACGAGCGACGACTACAACGCACAAGCGCTCTGGCGCTCCTCCCTGGCGAAGGCCCTCGCGCACAAGGGCCAGCACCGGGAGGCGGAGCGCCTCGCGGACGAGGCGATCCCGTGGATCGACCGGTCGGACGAGCTGAACAACCAGGCCGACACTCGCACCGAGGTCGCGGAGGCGTACCGGCTCGCCGGCCG
>JBKPFI010000022.1:0-2862 GCA_046728775.1 Actinomycetota bacterium
TCGCGCGCTACCGCTCCTACCACGGCGCCACCGCAGGCGCGATCTCGGCCACCGGCGACCCACGTCGTTGGCCCGCCGAGCCGGGAGTCCCGGGCGTCGTGCGGATGCTCGACCCGTACACCTACCGCTGCCCCGCCGGCCACCCCGATCCGTGCCCGGTCTGCACCGGCGCGCCGCACCTCGAGGAGATCCTCCAGTACGAGGGCCCGCAGAACGTCGCCGCGGTGATCACGGAGACGATCGTCGGGACGAACGGAATCATCGTCCCGCCCGAGGGGTACCTGCAGTCGATCCGCGACGTCTGCGACCGCCACGGGATCCTGCTGATCTGCGACGAGGTGATGGCCGGGTTCGGCCGCAGCGGCAAGTGGTTCGCCTGCGAGCACTGGGACGTCGTGCCCGACATCCTCACCGTGGCCAAGGGGATCAACTCCGGCTACGTGCCGCTCGGCGCGATGGTGATCAACCGAAAGCTCGCGGACTGGGTGCAGGACAAGTACTTCGCGGGCGGGCTCACGTACTCCGGTCACGTGCTTGCCTGCGCATCCGCGATCGCCTCGGTCGAGGCGTTCCAGGAGGAGGGGATCGTCGAGAACTCGGCCGCGATGGGCGAGGTCCTGGCCCAGGAGCTGCCGAGGCTGATGGAGCGCCACCCGTCGATCGGCGAGGTTCGAGGGAAAGGCCTCTTCTGGGGGATCGAGCTCGTGCGCGATCGGGAGACGCGCGAGCCGCTCGTTCCCTTCAACAGCTCGGGCGAGGCGTTCGTGCCGGTGGCGAAGCTGATGAAAGCGGCGATGGAGCGCGGCCTCTACCTGATGACGCACTGGAACGTCGTCATGGTCGCGCCGCCGCTGACGATCACGCGCGAGGAGCTCGACGAGGGCCTCGGCGTCCTCGACGAGGTTCTCTCCCTCGTAGACTGAGGCGTCCCTTGCGATGCCGTCCTCAGGACGGGCGAGCTTTGCTCGGCTGTCCGTCTGAAACGACCGGTCGACACGCTTGGATTCCGCCGGAACGTGTCTGAGATACGCTGTCGGCTCCGCCGCCTAGGAGCCCGACATTCGAAGCATTCGCATCGAGGCGCCGACGACCGGCGCCGCCCAACAGCTCGTCCACGACCTCGTCCCGTTCGCCCGCACCGACCTGGTCGAGCTCGAGGGCGAGCGCTGGGAGGTCACGGTCGAGGAGACGACCGAGGGGGAGCTCGACGCGGTGCTGCTCGCGGTCGCGCGCTGGGCGTCTGCCTGCGACGTACGACAGCGGCGGGTGCTCGTCGACGGCCAGCCCGTCGAGCTACCCGAGGCCGACTAGCTCTCCAGCCGCAACGGCAAGCCGGTCGCGACCACGCGCCGGCCGCCGGACTGGTAGACCACGTCCACGCTGTCGTTCTGCCGGTACGTGCCGGCCACGCCGAGGAAGAGCGACAGCCAGCGCCAGAAGCCGAGCCGCCCCTCGCGGGCGAGGCGCCGTTCGAAGACGAGCTCGTCGCCCTCGCGGCGGAAGTCGCGCCCAGGCTGCTGCAAAACGCCGTTGACAAAGACCTCGAACCCGTCGCCGAGGCCCGCCGGAAGTTGCACGCGCGTCCGTTCCGGCACCCTTAGAGGCTAACTCGTCGCCAATTCCGGCAGCGCCGGTCGTTCCAAGACGATGCGTTGAACGGTCGCGCCGGCAAAGCCGCGACCTCTTTTGGTCGGCGTCGCAAGCGCCGCCTTAGAATGCCACCGCCCGTGCGCCGGCCCGCCCTCGTCGCCTTCGCAACATGCTCGGTTGCGCTCCTTTTCGCGGGCGCGGCCCTTGCGGGCAACGGCGGCGTCGCGCCTCCGGAACCGGCCTCGCCGACCGCAGGGCACATCCGCGACGTCTACTGGCTGATCCTCGGCATCACCGGCGGGATCTTCCTGCTCGTCTCGATCACGCTGATCGTCTTCATCGTCCGCTACCGCAGCCGCGGCCGCCCGCGCGAGGTGGAAGGGCCGCAGATCCGCGGCCACACGAACCTCGAGCTCGCGTGGACGGCCGGCCCGGTGGTAGTGCTCGCGATCATCGCGGGCTTCGTCTTCTGGCAGGTCTCCGACATCGGCGGCGCGCCCGGCAGCTCGGCCTCGACGGGACCTCCCGCTCGCGAGCAGATCCGCGTCGAGGGGATCCAGTACTACTGGGAGTACGTCTACCCGAACGGCGCGATCTCGGTCGACCGCCTCCGCCTGCCGTACCAGCGCGGCGTGCGCTTGAAGATCGAGTCGAAGGACGTCGCCCACAGCTGGTGGGTGCCCGCACTCGCCGGGAAGCTGGACGCCATCCCCGGCAAGACGAACTTCCTCTCCTTCCGGCCGACGAAGCTCGGCACGTTCCGGGGCCAGTGCGCGGAGTTCTGCGGGCTGCTGCATGCGGACATGGCCACGCTGGTCGAGGTCCTGCCGGCCGCAGCGTACGACGCGTGGGTCCGCAAGCGGGCGAGCGATCGGCTCGCGCTCGGCAGGGAGACGTTCGAGGGTGTCTGCGCGAAGTGCCACGGGCTCGCCGGGCAGGGCGGGGTCGGCCCGAACATCGCCCAGAGCGCGCTTCTCCGCGACCGCGCCGGGCTCTCGAGGCTGATCCGCCACGGCGGGATCAAGATGCCCGCGGTCGGCAGAGACTGGCCGCAGCAGCAGCTCGACGCGACGATCGCGTACCTCCGGCAGCGCTTCGTGCAGAGGAGCGGCGGTGGCGGCCAGAGCTGAGCGTCCCGCGGCCTCGATCGTCGTCTCGCGAGGCCGCGTCTCGAGCTGGCTGACGACCGTCGACCACAAGCGGATCGGGCTGCTCTACATCGGCACGAGCCTCCTCTTCCTCCTGCTCGGCGGGATCCTCGCCCTCCTGATG
>JBKPFI010000247.1:0-4841 GCA_046728775.1 Actinomycetota bacterium
GGTGCCTCCAGCACGCTCTTCGCGCTGGCGCTGCTCGCCTCCGGGCTCTCGAGCTCGACTGTTGGCACGCTGTCGGGCCAGGTGGTGATGCAGGGGTTCATCGACCGCAAGATCCCGGTCTTCGTCCGGCGCCTCGTGACCATGCTGCCGGCGCTCTTCGTGGCGGCGATCGGGCTCGACCCGTCGCGCACCCTCGTGATCAGCCAGGTGATCCTCTCCTTCGGAATCCCCTTCGCGCTGATCCCGCTCGTGTGGTTCACCAGCCGCCGCGACCTGATGGGCCCGCTCGCGAACCGCCGCGCGACGACGATCTTGGCGGCGATCGTCGCCACGCTGATCTCGGGCCTGAACGTCTTCCTGCTCGCCCAGACGTTCGGCCTCGTATAGCGAGAGCCGATCAGCGAAACGTCGTGCGAGGCGCCACCGGAGCCAGGCTTTGCCCGGCGGAGGTTCACATACGGCTGCCGTGCTGGGGCGGCGAAGGAGAGGGCTCGTGGGGGAACCATGGGTTCCCCCACGTGTTCACCAGCGGTACCAGCGCGCGTCCGCGCTGCGGGCGAGGAACCCGACCAGCCAGACGACGAGCACGATCGCGGCGATGATCCAGAGGAAGTCGAGCGCGAAGCCCGCTCCGAACAGGATCAGGGCGAGCAACAGCACGAGCAGCAGAGCGAGCATCGACGGGTCTCCTTTCGGTTTGCGCCTGAAGATGCCCGTTTGCAGGCGATTCTTAACTAGAGATAGCCCAGCGGGTCTACGGGGGAGCCGTTGATCCGCACCTCGAAGTGCAGGTGCGGCCCGAAGCAGTGGCCCGTGCAGCCCACGTAGCCGATCGTCTGCCCCTGCGAGACGACCTGGCCGTTGCCGACCGCGATGCTCGACTGGTGGCCGTACGCGGTCGAGACGCCGCCGCCGTGGTCGATCGCCACGAGGTTGCCGTAGCCGGACATCCAGCCGGCGTAGATGACGCGGCCGGACGCCGCGGCGCGGATCGGCGTCCCGTACCCGGCGCCGATGTCGATCCCCTCGTGCATCCGGCCCCAGCGCAGCCCGAAGCCGCTCACGACCGGGCCGTTGACCGGCCAGACGAACCCGGCCGCCGAGGGAGTCGTGTCGCCGGGAGCCGAATAGGACGTCCGCGAGGCCTGCGCCGCGCGGATCTGCGCCGCGAGCGCCGTGCTCGCCGCCTCCAGGCCCGCGACCTCGTGCAGGAACTCGGACTTCGACTCCTTCACGTTCTGGAGCGCATCGCGCTTCGCGGCGCGTGCAGCCGCGAGCCGGTTCTCGCTCGCCACCAGCTGGTCGCGTAAGGCCCGCACCTGATTCGTCCGCACCGCGATCGTGCGCAGCTCGGCGGCCACGAGCGAGCGATACCGCTTCGTGTGCTCGCGCTGGGCGCGGACGCGCCCCTTCGCGTTGCCCACCTGACCCGCGATCTTCCGGTCCTGGGTGCCGATCGAGTCGATCACCTGTGCCTGGCTGACGAGGTCGGTGAAGCTCTTCGACCCGAGCAGGACTTCCAGCGAGCTCGGTTCTCCGGATTCGTAGAGGTCGACGAGGCGGTTGCCGAGCCGGTCGAGCAGCACCCGGTACTCGTGCCGCAGGAAGTGGTAGCGCTGCGTCTGGACGCGGAAGAGCTCGTTGAGACGGTCCAGCTTCTCGCGGTGGAGCTCCAGGTCGCGCTCCAGCGCCGTCAGGCGCTCGGACACGTCGCCGACCTGCGTCGCAAGCCCGCGGATCTGGCCGTTGACGGAGGCGATCTGGGCGGCCAGCTCGCCCTCGCGGCGCTCGGCCCACGCGATCTTCGTCTGCACCGCCTGCAGGCGGGCGTCGATCGCGGCCTTGCGGCTGGCGACGTCCCCGCTCGCAGGTGAGGCCGCCACGGCCGTCAGGACTGCGAGGAGGGGAAGCAGCCTCCGTAAGCGCATCCCGCACATCTTCGTCAGTCCGTCGGGCGTCCCTGCCCGCGGACGGCTATTCCTGCGGCGGCGGGCTCGGGACGGGCCCGGGCTCGGGCACGTGGGTGGGCCCGGGCGGCTCCGAGGGCTCGGGTGTCGGCTCCGGGACCGGGACCGGCTGCGGCGGCGGGGTCGGCTCGGGATAGGGCTCCGGTGGCGGCGCCGGCGGCTCGACCTGCGTCGGCCGAACCTGGAGCTGCGCGCGTTGGATCCGCTCCGACGCGTTTGCGGCCGTTTGCTCCATCTCGTCCTCCTTCGCCCTGACCTGCCCGTCGAGCTCCGCCATCTGCGCGCGGGCCGACTCGGCCCCTTCGAGGTCACCAGCGTATACCGCTTCGCCCAGCATTCGCGCGGTCTCGGCACGCCGTGCAAGCAGATCCGCGAGCTCGCGGCGCAGCCTGAAGAGCGCCACGCGGGCGCTGGAATGAGCCGCGAGCGACTCGACGGCGAACTCCGCGCGGCCCCGAAGAGACCGGTACGCCTGGCTCGAGAGACGCGAGACCGGCTCGTCGGGGAGCCTCCGCGCGAGGCTGGCGAAGAAGATCCCCAGGAGGACGCTCACGCCGAGGAGCACCCCGCCGACGATGAAGTGGTCGGTCGCCAGCAGGACGATTCCGGCCGCGAGCGTCGCGGCCGCGAGCGCGAGGACGGCCGACGGCGGGGTGACGCCGAAGAAGCGCGGTGTGACCGTCGATAACTCGACCGGTACCGGCCCCGTCTCGTGCGGCGGCAGCGCCTCGACGGTGGTCTCGTCCGGGCCGGCGCCGACGCGCGTCCCGCACTCGTGGCAGAACCGGCTGCGCTTCGGGAGGCGCGCACCGCAGTTGGCGCAACTAGCGCCCGGCACGCAGGCGTTCCCTCCGCCGCTCCGGCTCGAGCGCCCGCAACGCCTCGGCCGCCCGTCGGCGCATAGGGCCCACCTGCGCGCGGTAGTCCTCGTCGCTGACCTTGCCGGTGCGATGGTCGAACTCGAGCTCCTTCAGCGCCGCGAGGGCCCGGTCACGCTCCTCGGCGAGCGCGACCCGCTGCTGCTCGAGCTCCGCCGGCTCGTCGAGGCGGTCGTTCGCCGGACGCGGATCGCGGAGGAACGGTCGCGCTACGAGGAGGACGCAGGCGACGGCGAGCAGGACACCGACTGCGAGCCACATCCCAGGTCAGGGTACAAGCTCAGGCTGCGCGCAGTGCCTTGTCGATGCGGGCCGCCGTGGTGCGCGGCAGCAGCTCGACGAGCGTCTTGCGCTCTTGCGACGAGAGCGCCCGCCGCAGCCGCGGTCCCAGCGTCGCGTCTCCGCAGCCGCCATGGTCGAACCGGTCGAGGCTCGCTTTCAGGCCGAGGTACGACATGTCCGCCGGATAGACGGTCCCGCCGCCGTAATGGACCAGCATCGAGTCCGCGTGCGCGACTACCTTGTCCGCCTGGACACGGCACGCAGCGTCGGACCAGTTCGAGCCGCCTCCGCCGCAGCCGGCGAGCACCACGATCAGGCCCAGGCATGCGGTGCGAGCGTTCAGGCCTTCTTGGCGGGCGCGTACTTCGAGGGGCACTTCGTCACCAGCGAGTCCCGCTTGGCGACGAACACGCCGTGGGTGTAGCGGCCGTTGACGACGATGTGGCGCCCCAGCTTGAACTGATCCGGCACGCTCCCGCGATAGACGATCGGCACCGTTGCACTGCCGCCGATGTCGCCGACCTTGAAGCGGAGCCCGTCCTTCGCGTAGCCGGCACCGTGGACCGGCCCGACCACCTTCCCGACCAGCGAGACGCTGCCCTTGTGCCCAGCGAGGTCGCTCGGCTTCACCTGGGCGGTGCGGCCGCCCGCAATCGAGACGTAGAGCAGGAAGACCGCGAGCACCGCGGCGACCGAGAGCGCGAGCACGAGACGAACGGAACGCGAGTTCCGGGCCACGCCGAGATTGTACGCGGGGTTTGAGCGGCCGCACCGGCAAAGCCGGCACGGCCTTTATGGTCGGCGTCGCAAGCGACCGCCTTGAGCGGCCGCACCGGCAAAGCCGGCACGGCCTTTATGGTCGGCGTCGCAAGCGACGCCTTAGCGCTCGCGGGCGGGCTCGCGGCGCGAGGGGATCCGGTAGCCATGCTCCTCGCAGAGGCTGCCCGGATTGTCCTCGGTGAGCGCGTCGCAGTAGCCCTTCCCGTAGGCCGCGCGCATGAAGGCGGCGACGACCTCGAGGTTCCACTCGCCGATCTCGGCGGCCTCGCGCCAGAGGTCGGCGAGGCGCAGGTCGATGTCGAGCTCGAGGAGATCGATGCGCGAAGGTCGCTTGGCCATGCGCGCAACGTAGCCACCCCGTCGGACGGCATACCATCCGCGCGTGGGAACGGTCCGGTTCGGTCCGGCGCGGGTGCCTTCGCGCGAGAGCCCGGAGGCGGCGATCGCGCTCCTGCAAGAGCGCGGGTTCGACGCCTGCGAGATCGACTTCGAGGGCAAGTTCTGGATGGACTACGACTGGGCCGCAGGCTTCGGCCAGCTCGCGCGCAAGGCGAAGATCGTGCTCTCCGTGCACGCGCCGATCGCGGGCTTCATGGGCCACGTGGAGCGCGACAAGAAGCAGCGCATGGCCGTCGGGATGCTCGACCACTCGGCCGGGATCGCCAAGGCGTCCGGAGCCGAGCTGGTCGTCTTCCACCCCGGCTTCCTGCTCGGCCGAGAGCGGGACGTGGCGCTCGCGTCGATCTGCGAGCAGCTCGCCGAGCTGCGCGAGCGGCTCGAAGGCAAGGACCGCGCCGTCCCGTTCGGAGTCGAAGTCATGGGCCGTGTCCGCGAGATTGGCAGCCTCGAGGACGTGATCGGCATCTCGCGCCGCTGCGGCTGGGTCCGACCCGTGCTCGACTTCGCGCACCTCCACGCCACCAGCGACGGCGCC
>JBKPFI010000353.1:0-4816 GCA_046728775.1 Actinomycetota bacterium
GGGAACCGAGCTCGTGACCCGGCCGACCGTCTTGCCCTCGTAGACGATCTCGTCGCGCGGCTTAGCGTCCGCCACCTCCAGCACGCGCAGACGCCGGTTCGGGTGGCCGCGGTAGTGGAGGCGCGCGATCGGCTCCTGCCCCGGGTAGCAGCCCTTCGTGAACGAGACGTGCGTCTCGTCGAGCCCCGCTTCGGCGGGGAGCACGGTCTCGTCGAGCTCCTTGCCCCAGGCGGGGGTGCCCGCCTCGACGCGCAGCGCCTCGAGCTCCGACGGGTCTGCGGCCTCGCGTTCCTCCGGGCCCCAGCTCTCCCAGGCCTCGACGCCGTAGTCGCGGTTCGCCACGCCCTCGCCCGGATCGCCGCCGAAATGGAGGTAGCCGCGGTACGGCTCGACCTGGATCTCGCACCTGGCGGCAAAGCGCGCGCGGAGCAGTGTCGAAGCGACGGCCTCCACGAGCTCGGCCTCGGTGATCAGCAGGAAGCTATCGGGCTCCTCGCGCACCACACGCAACGGAGCCACGATCCGGCTCTTGGGCGTGAGCAACAGCGCCGGACGCGCCTCGCGCCCCGGCTCGAGCGAGACGACCTCGTTCGAGAGCATCCGCTCGAGGAACTCCGCGGCCTCGGGCCCCGCGACGCGAACGTAGCCGCGGGGAAGACGGACGATGGTGCTCGTCGTGATCGCCATCGAGCCCAGTGTAGGCTCCGGCACCGCACCGCCGGTTTGGCGACGTACGAGGATCCTCTTACGGTCCGAATCGGCAACTCGAAGGGGGGAAGGGGTACATGAGGACTGTGCTGTTCGTTGCCGCCGTCGCGGCCCTGACCGCCACGTTCGTGGGCGTGATCTCGGCCTCGACACCGGGCGGCGACGTGAAGCTCACGCATGACGCGAGCGACCCGGGCTACGTGAGCGCGTATACGCTCGCCACCGGCGCGGCGTACACGGACGCGACCTTGCAGGAGTGTTCGCGCTCCCGAGGGCGCCAGAACGAGCCCGCCGTCGCGATCGACCCGCGCGACCCGGCGGTCGTGCTCGGTAGCTCGAACGACTACTGCGGCGTCTACAACGCCGTCGACTCCGCGGGCAATCCGATCCCGGTGGGCCCGATCTGGGAGGGTTACTACCGCTCCGAGAACGGGGGCGCGAGCTTCGTCAGCTCGCTGGTGCCGGGCTATCCCGACGACGTCTCGCCGTACGGCCTGCTCGCGAAGCAGCAGGTGAGGACCGCGAGCTCGGGCGACCCGGTGATCGCGTGGGACGGCCAGGGCCGCGCGTTCTTCGGCTCGGAGAGCTCGGACGACCCGGCTGGGACGCCGAAGACCTTCGGCGATGTCTGGGTGGCGCGGTTCGTCCCGGGCACCGGGGCTCACCCGGACGGCAAGGCGTACGCTGGCACGACGGTCGTGGCCCACGGCTCGTCGGCGCCCAACCTGCTCGGCAAGTTCAACGACAAGACCTCGATCGAGGCAGACCACAACAACAGCGGACGCTGTGACAACAACGTCTACTTCTCGTGGTCGCGCTTCAGCGGCAACGCCGGTGGCGTCGGGATCTACTTCTCGCGGTCGACCGACCACGGGGCCACCTTCACGAAGCCGTCGAAGGTGTCACAGACGATCTCCGACGTGCAGTTCCCGGACATCGCCGTGACGGGCAACGACAACGTCTACCTCTTCTTCCGCAGCTTCGCCTCCGGGAGAGGGCACGAGGGCGACGCGATCTACTACGTGAAGTCCGTCAACTGCGGCGCGACGTTCACGCGGCCGATCCTGCTGACCTCGTTCATCCCGTCGGATGCGAAAGACGTCAGCGAGCCGGAGCCGATTCCCGCGCAGTCGAGGCCCGACGATCCGCTCTTCGGCGAGGAGGAGTCGCCCGAGCAGGGCATCGCCCGCGACTGCGGCGACTTCAACGACGCCTGCCTGTCCGGGTACACGTTCTTCCGCCGCGACACGCAGGAGCGCGCCACGGCCGACCAGTTCGACGCGGCGCACGAGTACCTCTATGTCGTCTACGACGCGACGAAGCCCGGGACGCAGGTCGCGACCGGAACGAGCTACTACACGGTCAGCCCGGGGGTCGGAGGCCAGGCGGCGATCTTCTTCACCCGCCTGAACGGCGCGGACGGGACGTCGACCGCGCCGGCGCCGATCGACAGCGAGGCGACCGGCCACCAGGTCTTCCCGGACGTCTCGGCCGACAACCCGGCGGCGGCGTCGCGGGGCACGGTGCACACGATCTGGTGGGACAGCCGGAACGACTCGTGCTACAGCGCCGCGCGGCCGATCGGCAACTGCGCCGACCGCACGACGGTGCCCTCGCTCGACGCGTGGGGCGCGGTCTCGCACGACTTCGGCGGGACGTGGCCGACGATCAGCCGCATCAGCGACGTGACCACGAACCCGAACTACGAGCAGTTCGACAACCGAGCGGTGCCGTTCGCGGGCGACTACCTGTACGTGAGCTCGCTGAACGACACGGCCTTCGGCGTGTGGACGGACTGGCGGGACACCGTCGCCGGAACCGACCCACGCGAGATCCCGGAGGACGAGGACGGCGGCACGGCCGACGTGAAGCAGTGCCGGACGTTCTCGGGCGGAACCTGGAGCGGCGACCTCTGCCCACGGGACGGGGGTCTCGACCAGAACATCTACGGCGACCTGATGCCGTAGAGCAGAAGATCGGAGGGCGGCGGCGATCCGCTGCCGCCCTCCTCGCCGCCTCACGCCAAGCGGTAGTATCGGCCCGTCTATCTCTGGGGAGAGAGGGGGAAACATGCGCAACGTCCTGCGCGCCCTACCGCTGGTCGCGGTAGCGGCGCTCGTCCTGACGGCTGTCGCGGGCGCGTTCAACCCTGACACGCGCGTCACCGTCGGCAACATCGGCTCGCCGTTCCCGCAGAACAAGCAGAACGAGCCGGCCGTCGCCGTCAATCCGGCGGTGCCCAACATCGTCGCCGCCGGCGCCAACGACGAGATCGACCTCGAGGCCTGCAACAACCGGACCGACGTCACGTGCCCATTCACGTTCGGAGTCGGCACGTCCGGGATCTACTTCTCGAACGACAGCGGCACGACCTGGCACCAGCCGACGTACACGGGGCTCTCGGCTCGCAACTGCCTCGGAGTCGTCGGAACACAGCCGGCGAACCCGCTCGACAACTGCGACCCGTCGGAGGGCCCGATCGGAACGCTTCCGCGCTACGACGAGAACGGCCTTATCTCCGACGGAGACCCGGCTGTGGGATTCGGCCCCCTTCCGGGGCCTGACGGCTCGTTCTCATGGGACAACGGCTGGCGCCTCTACTACGCGAACATCACGTCGAGCCTCGGGCCCAGCCCGCTGAAGGGCTTCGAGGGCGTCGGCGTCTCGCGCCTCGACAGCGCGGACTACGCCGCCGCGCAGGCGGGCGTCAACACCGCCTGGCACGAGCCGGTGATCGCGACGAAGCAGAACTCGGCGCTGTTCTCGGATCACGAGATGCTCGCGGTCGACGACGCGTCGTCTAGCCCGTTGTTCGGCAATGTCTACGTCTGCGACGCGGCCTTCCGCGGCACCGCCGAGTTCATCGGCAAGGGAAACGCCGCCCCGGAACCGATCGTCGTCAGCTACTCGTCCGACGGTGGCGACACGTGGGGCCACACGCAGCTCTCGCAGTCCGTCAACAACGGCCAGATCGGCGGCCGGCAGGACTGCGCCGTCAACACCGACAGCGCGGGGCGGGTATACGTCTTCTGGGACGGCGTCGACCCGAAGACGCGGACGCTCGCGATCTTCATGACCGTCTCGTCTGACGGCGGCAAGCACTTCACTCGGCCGGCGAAGGTGGTGACGCACATCGTGTCCGCCGGCATCCTCGACGCCATCGGCGACCTCACGTTCGATGGGCAAGCCGGGGCGCGCGACGGCTCGTTCCCGACCGTCGACATCGCCAACGGCGCCCCGACGGGCGCAGGCGCGACCGACGAGATCGTGCTCGCGTGGACCGAGGGCCCGACCCCGACCGACACGAGCCCTGGGCCGAACGAGGAAGTCCACGTCATGACGTCGACGAACGGCGGCGGCACGTGGAGCTCGGCCATCGTCGCCTCGCCGCCGGGGGACCGGCCGGACTTCCCGGCGATCGCGATCTCACCCGACGGCACCGACGTCTATCTGACGTACATGGCGTTCCTGCAGCCATGGCAGTCGACGACGGCCGCTCCGCGCCTGTTCCAGGGCGTCGTGCGGCATGCCGACGTGAACCCCGCCACCGGCGCGATCGGCGCCTGGTCCGACCTGAACCGCTCGCCGACCGGCGACGCCCGTGGCTCCAGTGCGAACGCGCTGATCGACGAGTTCCTGGGCGACTACGACTACGTCGTCGCGACGAACGACTACGCGATCGCGACCTGGAACGACGCCCGCAACGCCGCGGACTGCCCGGCGATCGACGCGTATCGGCAGGACGTGGTCGACGGGACGGCCGCGGGCGACGCCACCGACCCGACGCGTCCGGCTCCGCAGCAGGACTGCCCGGCGACGTTCGGGAACACCGACATCTTCGGCGGCTCGTACCCCGACCCGACGCCATAGGCCGAGCCGAACTCGATCACGAGGGGCGCCTGCGGGCGCCCCTCTTTTTCCCTCGAACGGGGGAGCAAGGAGCCGCGAGGGCCGCCGATATTCATCGCGACCCACCTCCCCATCCCCCTCGTACGAAACGGCCCTTGGGCCGTTTCGTCGTTCTAGGGCGCCATTCCCCAATGGCCTTCCGGGTGGGCTAGGCTGAGGTCAAGCGGTCCGCTCGTTCTCTCCGCCCAGACCACTTACG
>JBKPFI010000403.1:0-1057 GCA_046728775.1 Actinomycetota bacterium
AGGAGACGGCGTGAGGTTCGTCGACGAGTTCCGGGACGCCCAGCTGGGCCGCGTGCTCGCGCGGCAGATCCTGGCCACGGTCGAGCCCGGCCGGCATTACAAGGTGATGGAGGTCTGCGGCGGGCACACGCACACGATCTACAAGTACGGCGTGGACGACCTGCTCCCGGAGAACGTGGAGCTCGTCCACGGGCCTGGCTGTCCGGTCTGCGTGATCCCGATGGGTCGCGTCGACGACGGGATCGCCGTCGCGAAGCGGCCAGAGGTGATCTTCACCTGCTTCGGCGACATGATGCGCGTGCCCGGCGGCGACGGCACGCTGCTCGACGCGAAGGCCGAAGGCGCCGACGTGCGGATGGTCTACTCGCCGCTCGACGCGCTCCGCCTCGCGCGCGAGAACCCCGAGCGCGAGGTGGTGTTCTTCGCGGTCGGCTTCGAGACCACGGCGCCGTCGACCGCGCTGACGCTGATGCGCGCGAAGGCCGAGGGCGTCCCGAACTTCTACGTCTACTGCAACCACGTGACGATCGTGCCGCCGCTGCGCGCCCTGCTCGAGTCGCCCGACCTGCGCCTCGACGGCTTCATCGGCCCCGGCCACGTCTCGACGGTCGTCGGGGCCCGGCCATTCGAGTTCATCCCCGCCGACTACCGGAAGCCGGTCGTGATCTCCGGGTTCGAGCCGCTCGACCTGCTCCAGTCGGTGCACATGGTCCTCGCGCAGCTCCGCGAAGGCCGCTGCGAGGTCGAGAACCAGTACAAGCGGGTCGTCCCGTACGACGGCAATCCGGCTGCGCTGAAGGTGCTGGCCGAGGTCTTCGAGCTGCGGCCGCACTTCGAATGGCGCGGGCTCGGCTTCATCTCCCACAGCGGACTGAAGCTGAACGAGAGCTACGCCGGCTTCGACGCCGAGCTGCGCTACGAGGTTCCCGGCGTGCGGGTCGCCGACCCGAAGGCGTGCCAGTGCGGCGAGGTCCTGAAGGGCGTGATCAAGCCGTGGGAGTGCAAGGTCTTCGGTACCGCGTGCACTCCCGAGCGGCCGATCGGGACGTGCATGGTC
>JBKPFI010000447.1:0-4718 GCA_046728775.1 Actinomycetota bacterium
CGTCGTTCTGGTGGATGTTCCAGCCGAGCAGCTTCGGGAGGATCACGCTGTGCCCGAGGCTCGAGATCGGGAACAGCTCCGAGAAGCCCTGGAGCAGCCCGAGCACGATCGCCTGCCAGTACGAGATGAGCGCGCTGACGACCACTCGGGCTCAGGCAGCGCGGTGCGCCCGCCGGGGAGCGCTCTGGAACCAGGCGAAGACGAGCAACGCCAGGCCGAGCAGGAACGCCGCGAGGCCGTGCTTGACGTGGTGGTGGCTCGACCCCGCCTCGTGGCCGGGGAGCCACGAAGGCAGCGACTTCGCAGGCTCGATCCAGTAGAGGAACGCGAGAGCGATCAGGACGAGCCCGGCGGCCGTGGCGGCGATGATCACGGGCCGGCTGTTCAGGCGCACGCTCTGACCATAGTCACAAGGCCTGTCGGCAGCTAGAACAACCGTCACCGCCGTGGGAGGATGGTCGCGAGGTGGCAGACGAGCCTCTGGATCGCGACCCGCTGGCGCTCGACCCCGAGACGATGCGGCAGCTCGGCCACCGCACCGTCGACGCCCTCGTGGACTTGCTCGGGCGGGAAGGGCCTGCGCTCCGCCGCGCGTCGCCGGCGGAGATGGACGAGCGCCTCGGCGGTCCGCCGCCCGAGCAGCCGGAGCCGTTCGAGCAGATCCTGGCCGGCCTCGAGCGCGACGTGCTGCCCTTCACCAGCCGCGACGGGCACCCGGGGTTCTTCGGCTTCATCCCCTTCGCCGGCACGTGGCCGGGCGCGCTCGGCGACCTGATCGCGAGCGCCTGCAACCTCTACGTCGGCTCGTGGATGGAGTCGGCCGGGCCAAGCCAGGTCGAGCTCGAGGTGCTCGGCTGGATCAAGGACTGGATCGGCTATCCGGAGGGCGCGGGCGGCTCGCTCCTGAGCGGCGGCTCGGCCGGGAACATGACGGCGCTCGCGTGCGCGCGCGAGGCGCTCGCAGGCCCGATGCGCGACGACCTCGTGCTCTACGTCTCCGACCAGGGCCACTCCTCCGTTGCGCGCGCCGCCCGGATCCTCGGCTTCCGGCCGGAGCAGGTTCGCGTGCTGCCGAGCGACCGCGAGTTCTGCCTCTCAGCGAGCACGCTCGGCGCCGCGATGGACGCGGACGTGGCCCGGGGACTGTCCCCGTTTTGCGTCGTCGCGCAGGGCGGCGCGACGAACACGGGCGCCGTCGACCCGCTCGAGGAGCTGGCGGCACTCTGCCGAGAGCGCGGCGCATGGCTGCACGTCGACGCCGCCTACGGCGGCTTCGCCGTCCTCGCCGACCCTGCTCTGCTGCCCGGTCTCGGCGAGGCCGACTCGGTCGTGATCGACCCGCACAAGTGGCTCTATCAGCCGTTCGAGTGCGGCTGCGTGCTCGTGCGTGACGGCGAGGCACTGCGGCGGGCGTTCGAGATCGCTCCGGACTACCTCCGCGACGCGCGCGCCGAGACGGGCGTGGTCAACTTCTGCGACCTCGGCCTGCAGCTCACGCGCTCGGCGCGCGCGCTGAAGGTCTGGGTCTCGCTGCGCTTCTTCGGCATCGGGGCGTTCCGCGCGGCGATCAGGCGCTCGCTCGCGCTGGCCGCCGACGCCGCGCGGTGCGTCGCGGAGAGCGAGTCGCTGGAGCTCGCCGCCCCGCCCTCGCTCGGCATCGTCTGCTTCCGGCGGCGTGACCTCGACGAGGCCGGCAACGCAGGCGTGGCCTCGGCTCTGGAGCGAAGCGGCGTCGGCCTCGTCTCGTCGACGCGGCTGCACGGGCGCCTCGCGCTGCGGCTCTGCGTGCTGAACCACCAGAGCTCGGCCGAGGACGTCGAACGCGTGCTCTCGTTTCTCGAGACGGCGGAGCCCGAGACCCGGCCGCTTCCCTACGAGCGCCACCCGCCGATCGTCAGCAGCTGGCCGGGCCTCCCCGAGGCCGACGTCCCGTCACTGCGGGCGCTCCCGCTCTTCGCCAGGCTCGAGCCGGACCAGGCTGCGCAGGTCGCCGCGAAGGCGTCGGTGCGCGAGGCCGAGGCAGGCGAGGCGGTGATCGAGCAGTGGAGCCTAGGGGCCGAGTTCTTCGTGATCCTCGACGGCACGGCGTCGGTGACCGTGGACGGCGAGGCGACGCGGGAGCTCCGCGCCGGCGACTTCTTCGGCGAGCTGCGGGCGCTCGGGTGGGGCGCCGGGTACGCCTACCCGCGCCTCGCCTCGGTGCGGGCGACCTCGCCGCTGCGGCTGCTCGTCTTCCCGGAAGGGAGCCTGCAGGAGCTCGTCGAGCGCTACCCGCCGATTGCGCGCGTGATCCGCGAGGCGGTGGCCGAGCGGCTCCCGCGCTCGTGAGCCGGCGCTTGCGACGGCGTTTCCAGGCTGCCCGGGCTTTGCCCGGTCAGCCGTCTGAAATGACCGATCGACACGTTGTCGGTCAGAAGGATGCGCTTTGACCCTCGCGGCCCGCGTCGGCTCCGTGCTCGGCGGCGTCTTCGGTAACCCGCAGCTGCGCCGCATCGAGCTCGCGTTCGCGGGCTTCAACGGCGCCGAGTGGGCCGTCTGGATCGCGATGCTCGTCTACGCCTACGAGCAGGGCGGCGCCACCACCGCCGGGCTGGTCGCGGTGGCGCAACTGGTGCCGGCCGGCCTCGCAGCCCCCTTCGCGGCGGTGCTCGCCGACCGCTACCCGCCGGGACGCGTGCTCACGCTCGGCTACGTGGCGCAGGCGCTCGCGATGGGCGCGACTGCGGGCGCGCTGCTGTCCGGTGGGCCGCCGCTGCTCGCCTACGCGCTCGCCGCGGTCGCCGCGACCTTCGTCGTGGTCACGCGCCCGACGCAGTCGGCGCTCGTCCCGGCGCTCGCCCGCACTCCCGAGGAGCTGACGGCGACGAACGTCGTCTCGGGCTGGATCGAGAGCGTGAGCATGCTCGCGGCTCCGGCGCTGGCGGGCGTGCTGCTCGCCGTCGCGTCGCCCGGGTGGGTTTTCGCGACGATGGCGCTCGGCACGGTCGTGTCGGCGCTCCTCGTGGCGCCCATTCGGGGCCCAGTGCCCGCGTGCGACGCAAGGCCGCCGGTCGAGGAGGCGGTCGCCGGCTTCCGCCTCCTCGCGCGGGAGCCGGCCGCGCGGGTGCTGGTCGGCCTGCTGGGCGCGCAGTTCGTCGCCATCGGCGCGCTCGACGTCCTCTACGTCGTGCTCGCGATCTCCGTCCTGGAGCTCGGCGGCTCCGGGGCCGGCTACCTGAACGCCGCCTTCGGCGCGGGCGGGGTGGCCGGGATCGCGGTCACGGTCGCGCTCGTCGGGCGCCGCCGCCTGCTGCCGCCGCTAGTCCTCGGGATCGCCGTCTGGGGCGCCCCGTTCGCGCTGCTCGCGGCGTGGCCGTCAGTGCTGGGCGCGCTACTGCTGCTCGCGGCGGCGGGAGCCGGCCGGTCCCTGTTCGACGTCGCGGGCCGGACGATCCTGCAGCGGACCGCGCCGACGGACGTGCTCTCGCGCGTCTTCGGCGTGCTCGAGGGGCTCTCGATGGCCGCGCTCGCAGTCGGCTCGCTGCTGACACCTGCGCTCGTCGGCCTCGCAGGCGCGCGCTGGGCGGTGCTCGGGGTCGGCTCGCTGCTGCCGCTGACAGTGCTCGTCAGCTGGCGCCGCCTGGCCGAGATCGAGCGCCGCGCGCCGGTTCCGGTGGTGGAGATCGCGCTCCTTCGTTCGCTGCCGCTGTTCGCGCCGCTCGGCGCCCCGGAGCTCGAGGGCCTCGCGCACGGGCTCGACGAGGTGCGCGTGCCGGGAGGGACGGCGGTCGTCAGCGAGGGCGAGGCGGGCGACCGCTTCTACGTCGTCGCGGAGGGCGAGCTCGACGTCGCCGCAGGCGGCCGCGAGCTCCGCCGGATCGGCCGGGGCGAGGGCTTCGGCGAGCTCGCGCTCCTGCGCGACGTCCCGCGCACGGCGACGGTCACCGCGCACAGCGACGCCCGCCTCTACGCACTCGACAAGGCGAGCTTCCTCGCCAGCGTCGCCTCGCACCCGTCGGCCGCGGTCGAGGCCGAGCGGCTCGTCGAGGAGCGGCTTCCCCTCTCCCGCGCGACAATCGCGCCGTGATCGACCCGCTCGAGCGCTGGCGGCAGTACGGCGAGAAGCCCGACTACGCCGGCCTGCTCACCTACGGCGGCGCGCCGTACACGCAGGATCCGGCGGAGCTCGCCGGGTTCGACGTCGCGATCATTGGCGCACCGACCGACG
This sequence comes from Actinomycetota bacterium, assembly GCA_046728775.1. Classification (GTDB taxonomy): domain Bacteria; phylum Actinomycetota; class Thermoleophilia; order Gaiellales; family Gaiellaceae; genus AC-32. Next base: position 4,208 of record JBKPFI010000447.1, read on the forward strand.
ACCTCGTCTCCGACCGGCCGGGCGCGCGGTTCGCACCACGCGCGATCCGCGCCGCCTCCTGTCCGCCGGGGCCGCACCTCGAATCGCACGTCGACGCCTTCGAGGAGCTGAGGATCGTCGACTTCGGCGACGCCGCGGTCCTGCCCGCAGACGCGGAGCGCTCTCACGAGGCGATCTTCGAGCTCGTCGGCCAGGTGCTCGACGCGGGCGTCGTGCCGATCGTGCTCGGCGGGGACCACTCGATCGCCGAGCCCGACATCCGCGCCGTCGCCGCGCGTCACGGCCCCGTCGGCCTCGTCCACTTCGACACCCACACCGACACCGGCCGCGAGGTCTTCGGCGTCGAGCTCTCGCACGGGACGCCGATGTTCCGGCTCGTCGAGGACGGCAAGGTCGCGCCGCGCCGTTACGTGCAGATCGGCCTGCGCGGCTACTGGCCCGGCGAGCGCGAGTTCGCCTGGCAGGCCGACCAGGGGATCGCGAGCTTCTTCATGCACGACGTACGCGAGCT
>JBKPFI010000036.1:0-2684 GCA_046728775.1 Actinomycetota bacterium
TGGCTGTGGCGCGCGTCAGAGCGTCCCGCCGCGCTTGGCGAGCCGGCAGTCGGACCGACTGCGTAGATACGAAGAAAGCCGGGGCGCAGGCGCCGAGCGCCCGCGCCCCGGCCTCGAGCCGACCTAGCCCATCTCGGCCATGGCGGCCTTGCCGCGTTCCGCAATCTCTTCTTCCGAGAGATCTTCCTTGTGCGTCGCGAGCGACCAGACGTGGCCGAACGGATCGGTCACCGTTCCGAAACGGTCTCCCCAGAACATGTCCTCGAGCGGCGAGGTGACCGTCGCGCCGGCGCGCGTCGCCTGGTCGAAAGCCGCGTCCACGTCCTCCACGTACAGGAAGATGGACGCCGTCGGCCCGCCGCGCTCGGACGGCGGCCGGACGTTCGACTGCGGGAACGGGTCGGAGAGCATCAGCTTCGAGTCGCCGATCTGCAGCTCCGCATGCGCAACCTTTCCGTCCGGGCCGGGCATCCGCACCGTCTCTTCCGCGCCGAACGCGTCCTTGTAGAACTCGATCGCGCTGTCGGCATCCTCCACGGCGAGGTACGGCGTCACGCTGTGGTAGCCCTCCGGGATCGGCTGTACAGCCATACGGTCCTCCCTCCCTAGCGGTCGCTGCGATTCTAGTTACCCGCCCTGGGCCGGTCGGGCGGGCGCGGGCGCCTCTTCGACCTCGGCCGCGTAGAGGTCGTACGGCAGCCGCTCGAGGTGGCGCTGCCTCGGATCGGGGACGGTGAAGAAGCGTGGCAGCGCCCTCGCCTCCAGCCACGGCAGCCGCTCGACGACTCGTCGCGCAGCCGCTCGGTCGCCGCCCAGCGCGACATGCTCGATCCGGCCGCGGTGCGGCTCGAGCACCTGAGTCGCGGTCTCCGCGGCGGCGTCGATCAGCGCCCGCTCCTGCTCGTCTCGCCGTCGGCGGAAGCGGTTCGATGACGAGCCGCCCTTCTTGTGCCGTCCCTTGACGAACCGGGTGCCCACCTTCGACGCGACCAGGCGCTCGCCCTCGAACACGCCGACCGCGAAGCCGCCGAGCCTGACGAGCAGCGCCGCGACGACTCGCTCCTGGGCGAGCGTCTCGAACAGCGGGCCCAGCTCGACCCGGCCGTAGCCGCCCTCGTGCTCGAGGCCGAACGCTGGCCGTACGGTGATCGTCTCGTCGCCTGTCTCGATTCGCGCCACACCGCCTGCGTACGTCGTCCGGCCCGCAGTGCCGCTGAGCGGCTCGAGCCGCTTGCGCACGTTCTCGCGTCCGACGTAGCGCGCCACGAGCCGCAGACTAGGCTCCGGCCCGTGACCTCCGCGACGCTGGCCATCGACGTCGCGCGGCAGCAACGGCGCGGGCGCGTCTACGTCGCGCTCGCGGCCGTCGCGTGGTCGACGGCCGGCCTCCTCCAGCGCAAGCTGACCGTCGACCTCGCAACGCAGCTCGCCGGCCGCGCGCTCTTTGCGGTGCTCGGTCTGCTCGTCTTCGTCGCGTTCGCCGAGCGCGGTCACCTGGTGCGCGCCTTCCGGGCGATCGGCCGCGCAGGGCTCGCGGTGACCGTCCTGATGGCCGTCTCCTCGGGCACGTTCATCGCGGCGTTGAACTACACGTCGGTCGCGAACGTCCTTTTCCTGCAAGCGCTCGCGCCGGTTCTTGCAGCCGTGCTCGGAACGTTCGTTGGCGAGCCGGTCGCACGGCGTACCTGGCTCGCGATGGCGGTCGCGGCTGCGGGCGTAGGACTGATGGTCGGCGGGCCGAGCCGCCCAAGCGTTGCAGGCGTGACGCTGTCGCTCCTGATGGCCGTCTCGTTCGCAGGGACGATCGTGATCACGCGCCACAAGCGCGAGGTCTCGATGGCACCGGCGACTTGCCTCTCGCAAGTGCTGGTCTTCCTCGTCGCGGCTCCCTTCGCGGACCCGAGCTCGGTCGGCGCCGCAGACCTGGCGCTGCTGATCGGCCTCGGCGTCGGCCAGATCGGGCTCGGCCTCATCTTCCTGACCATCGGCGCACGGCTGATCCCCGCCGCCGAGGTGGCCCTGATCACGCTGCTCGAGATCGTCCTCGGCCCGCTCTGGGTATGGATCGTCCTTTCGGAGCGGCCGAGCGCGACCACACTCGTGGGCGGCGCGATCGTCCTGGCCGCGGTCGTCATCCAGGTGGTCGGCGAGCCCGAGGAACCCTCGGTACCACCTCCATAACGAGATGAGGAAAGACGTTCGCGAGTTCATCCGCCGGCTCGAGGCCACCGGTCTGACCGTCGAGCCCACTGCGGGGCACTACCGCGTCCTACGCGAGGGCAAGCCTCTTCGCAAGGCGAACGGGATGCCGTTCATGCTGCCGTTCTCACCCGACACGACCCGCTGGCGCAGATCCGCGATCGTCGAGCTGCGAAAGATCGGGATCGACCTCTAGTCCTCCGACGACTACCCGATCGCGAAAAGAAGAAGGGCGCCCGGGGGCGCCCTTCACACCTGCGCATCCTTGCCGGTCTCTGCGGCCCAGGCCGGCAAGTCACGCTGATCCGATGGTGCGTCGGTTCCGCGGCTCCGGCCTCCCCCTGAAGGGGGATTTTCCCCAACGCGAAGCGGGGCCGCCGCCCGGCCCCATCTCCGCGTCTCCCGTGAGAGAGAGCCGCATAAGAGTCGTCGGGCTCCGCCGCATCGGGCCCTCCGTCTGTCTCCGAGGCGCCCCCGCCGCATCG
>JBKPFI010000152.1:0-6705 GCA_046728775.1 Actinomycetota bacterium
GGAACCGGCCCCCGGGTCCTGGGTTGGAGCACCGCCCCGGGCCGGGCCGCCCGCAACGGGCCGGGCGGCCTACTCGATTATCGCGTGAGGCCTACCAGCGGCCGCGCGAGAAGAAGCCGAGCAACAGGAGCACCAGCACGATGATCAGGATGATCCAGAGAATCGACACGGAGCCCCTTTCGTCGTTTGCAGTCGCAGGAGAAACGTCGACCACCTGCTGGCGGTTACGGGCTGCGACGCTTAACGCGCGCTTAACGCGCCGTAACGGCGGTTGAACACGGCCCGGATATAACGCGGTCCGTGGCCGGACGCTTCAGCTTGCCCTACGCCGCCGGGCTCGTCGCCGCGGCCGTGCTGGGCAGCGCGCTCGCCCTCGGCGGAGCAGCGCTGCTCGGCGGCTTCGACCGCGAGACGCAGACGGTTCAGGTGCCGTTGCAGTCCGCTGCCGTCAGCGCGCAGGTGCCCGTAACCGAGAAGGCGAGCGCGAAGGGGCTCACGGTGAACGAGATCTACCGCCGCGCGGCGCCGGGCGTCGTGCAGGTGACCGCAACGCAGGTGGTCTCGACGCCGAATGTCGATCCCTTCTTCGGGACCCCCTTCCCGAGCCAGCAGCGGGCCGAGGCGCTCGGCTCGGGCTTCGTCATCGACAAGGCCGGCCACATCGTCACGAACTACCACGTGGTCGAGGGCGCACGGTCGGTGGACGTGAGCTTCTCGAACAACGAGAGCATGAAGGCGAAGGTCGTGGGCACCGACCCGTCGACCGACATCGCGGTGCTGCAGGTCGACGCGCACTCGCGGGCGCTGACGCCGCTCTCGCTCGGAAATTCGGACACCGTCCGCGTCGGCGACTCGGTGGTCGCGATCGGGAACCCGTTTGGCTACGACCGGACGGTGACCGCGGGGATCGTGAGCGCGCTGCAGCGCGTGATCCAGGCGCCGAACAGCTACTCGATCGACCACGTGATCCAGACGGACGCCGCCCTCAACAAGGGCAATTCTGGCGGGCCGCTGCTGAACCCGCTCGGCGAGGTGATCGGAGTCAACTCACAGATCTCGACCGGCGGCTCCGGCTCGACCGGGAACGTCGGCATCGGTTTCGCGGTGCCGATCAACACGGTGAAGACGGTCGTCGCGCAGATCGAGAAGACCGGGCACGCCGAGCACCCGTTCCTCGGCATCTCGGCGCAGGCTGTGACGAGGACCGCGGCCAAGCTCTTCCGCCTGCCGGTCTCGCACGGGCTCCTCGTCGCGCGCGTGCAGCCAGGGAGCGGCGCCGCGAAAGGCGGCCTCCGCGCTGGGACGCAGAGCGCGACGCTCGCCGGAGAGACCTACCCGCTTGGCGGCGACCTGATCGCGAGCGTCGACGGCATCCAGCTCTACTCGGTCGAGCAGCTGCGCGACGCGATCGGCGCGAAGAAGCCTGGCGACCACGTGAAGCTGAGCGTCTACCGGGGCGACCAGCAGCGAACGGTGACAGTCGAATTGGGACGGCAGCCAACGACCAGTAGCTGACCCGTCCGAGTAGGCCCCACCCCCTGGGGCCCGGTTCCCGGCAGCGCTGTTCGCCAGCACGGCGCGCCGGGATCGACAGAAGGAGGCCCGAAGCCTGCCCGGGCCTCCTTCTTATAACCGCCGAAAGTGCAAGCACTTTCGGCGGGCGGGTTTGTACATCGCTTTGCTCGTAGGAAGCCTTAGTCGGCCGGCAGCGGCATGCCCAGCGCTTCTTCGGCTGCCGCCTTCACGCCCTCGCCGAAGGTCGGGAAGACATGGTGCATCGCGGCGATGTCCTCGACCGTCGCGCCCAGGCGCAGGCCCAGGGACAGTCCCTGGACGATGTCGCCGGCGTTGCGCGAGACGACGTGGAGGCCGAGCACCTCTCGCGTCGCGTTGTCGAAGACGACCTTGAACAGCCCGTGCCTCGCGGCGATGTAGGAGAAGCGGCGCACGTGGCTGTTCCGGCCGACGCCGACGTCGTGCCCGCGCTCGCGCGCCTGCTCCTCGGTGAGCCCCACGCTGCCGAGCTCGGGGTCGGTGAAGATCGAGGTCGGCAGCAGCGAGTGATCGACGGTCGGGCCGCCCTCGCCGAACATGTCCGCGACCGCGATCCGGGCCTGGTACTGCGCGGCGGGCGTGAACTGGGCCACGCCGTTGACGTCGCCGGCCGCCCAGATCCCATCGGCGGAGGTGCGGAGCTGCTCGTCGGCCACGATTCCGGCCTTGGACGTCTCCACCCCCGCGGCTTCGAGGTTCAGGCCCTCGATGTTCGGCACCCGGCCCGAGGCGAGCATCACCGTCTCCGCCCGGACCTCGTACGGGTCGGAGCCGTCGCGCGGGGTGATCGTCGCCACGACCTCGCCCCCGTCTCGCCGCACGCGCTGCACGAACACCGACGTCGCTAGCTCGATTCCCTCGTCGGTGAGCGCTTGGGCCAGCGTCTCGGAGGCCTCCGCATCGGCCGCCGCGGCGATGCGCTCGAGCGCGTCGACGATCGTCACGCGTGCGCCGAAGCGGCTGAAGATCTGGCCGAACTCCAGGCCGACCGCACCTGCGCCGACGATCAGCAGCGAGCGCGGCAGCTCCGTCAGCTCGAGCGCGGAGATGTGATCGATCCAGCCGATCTCGTCGATGCCCTCGATCGGCGGCACGGCGGTGCGTGACCCGGTGGCGACCAGGATCCGGTCGGCCTCGAGCACGAGCCCGCCGACCCGTACCCGGTGCGGATCGAGGAACGACGCCTCGCCCGTGTACGCGGCGAAGCCCTCGGCCATCAGGTCGGCGACCCACTCGTCCTGTGACTTAATCAGCGTCTCCTTCCAGGCGCGCACGCGCGCGAGGTCGACGTGCGCGGGACCGCCGTCGATTCCCATGGCCGGCGCCAGCGAGTCGATGTCGTGCGCGAGCTCCGCCGCGGCGAGGTACGCCTTGGTCGGCGTGCACGCGACGTTGGGACAGCTGCCGCCCCACCGCTCCTTCTCGACCAGTGCGACGCGGGCGCCGTGCCTGCGGGCGGCCATCTTCGCCGCATCGCGGGCGGCCGACCCACCGCCGATCACCACGAGCTCGAACCGCTCGCTCACGGGCCGATTGTCTCCGCTGGGACGCCTTCGTTACAGTCGAACGGATGGCGCAGGCCGCCGCAGCCGAGGCGGAGCTCCTCGACGCGCTGCGCGCCGGCGACGAGGACGCCTTCCGAGCGCTCGTCCGCGAGTACCAGCCGTCGCTCGTGCGCGTCGCGCGGATCTACGTCCCCACGCAGGCGGCGGCCGAGGAGGTCGCGGCAGAGACGTGGCTGGGCGTCCTCAAAGGCCTTTCGCGGTTCGAGGGCCGCTCGTCGCTGCGGACGTGGATCTTCCGGATCCTGACCAACATCGCGAAGACGCGCGCGAAGCGCGACGGGCGGACGCTGCCGTTCTCGGCGCTGCAGGAGCCGGGGCGCGTACACGAAGCGGCCGTCGACCCCGACCGCTTCCTCGACGCGGAACACCCCCGCTGGCCGGGGCACTGGGCGCAGAAGCCGGAGAGCTGGCCCGAGGAGGCGCTGCTCGCCGCCGAGACGCGCGAGCGGCTGGCCGAGGCGATCGAGGCACTCCCGGCGACACAGCGGGCGGTGATCTCGCTTCGCGACATCGAGGGCTGGACGAGCGAAGAGGTCCGTAACGCCCTGGACCTGAGCGAGACGAATCAACGGGTATTGCTCCACCGCGCCCGTTCGAAGGTTCGGGCCGCGCTGGAGTCGTACCTGGAGCAGGCATGACGACCGACCTGGAACAGCTCAGCTGCCGAGAGCTCGTGGAGCTCGTGACCGACTACCTCGACGGCGTCCTCCCCGAAGGCGAACGGGCGCGCTTCGAGGCGCACATCGGCGGCTGCGACGGGTGCGAGGTCTACCTGGAGCAGATGCGCCGGACGATCGAGCTGCTCGGCCACCTCCCGCCCGAGGCGCTGACGCCGGAGGCCGAGCGAGAGCTGCTCGAAGCGTTTCGGGGCTGGCGGAGCTCCTGACGGCCCGCGCAAGTACCGCCGTGCCGCCGCATCCGTATCTGTAAGAAGGCCGCCGCCGTTATCCGGACGGGGAGGTAGGAGATGCGGCGAATCATTGTGCTGGCGCTGACGGGAGCCGCGGGGCTGGCGGCTTCCATCGCCCTGACCGGTCCGGCCCACGGCGACCTCCTCCCGACGCTGCCGACCACGGTACCGACGACGGTGCCGACGCTGCCGCCTCCGCCCCCGCTTCCTCCTCCGCCGCCGCTGCCTCCTCCGCCCCCGCTTCCTCCGCCGCCGCTACCGCCTCCACCGCCGCTGCCACCTCCGCCACCACGGCCTCCGCCGCCGCTTCCACCACCACCGCCGCTGCCACCTCCTCCGCTGCCGCCGGCACCTCCGCCGCCTGCGCTCGTGCCTCCGCCGCCACCGCTGTTGCCGCCTCCGTCGGGTGGCGGTGGCTCGGGCGGCGGCTCCGGCATGCCGGCGGCGCCCGGGGTACCAGGTCTTCCGGGAACTGCCTCCCCGGCGACGAGCCCGGGCGCGGCTCCGGGGAGTGCCGCCGGCCCCGGCTCCACCTTCCTGCCGGGAGTCTCGACGGGAGCGACGGCCGTCCGGATGCACCGGGTCGGGGCCACGCGCACGCGCTTCTCGACGAGTGGCCCGGCCTCGAAGCGCGGGACGGTCCTCACCTTCCGGCTCCGACGTCCCGGCACCGTCGTGTTCGTCGTCCGAAGAGCGGATTGCTCCGTGGTCGGCCGGAAGCGCGTCCACGGGACGACAGGGCTGAACCGGGTTCGCTTCAACGGCCGCGTTCACGGCCGGCCGCTCGCGCCGGGCCGCTACACGATCGACCTCCTCGTCGTCCGCGGCCCCAGCAAGACGCGCTTCGGCGCGCTCGCGGTCGAGGTCGTGCCGCCGAACCGCCAGCTGACGAAGGCGGAGCGCACCGCGCCGGTCGTGACCGACTGCCTCGTCGCGATCGCCGCGCCGGCTCTCCCGGTCGCGATCGCCTCCACTGCGGGGCCGTTCGCCGCGGCGGGAACGAGCTTCTGGACGCTGATGCCCGAGCGCGCCGGGAAGCGGACGAGGACCGGGGTGCTCGGCGTGAGCCTCAAGCCGCCGCGGGTGCCCTTGCCGGTCGTCGACGGCGCCCCGTTGTGGCTCGGCGTGTTCCTGCTCGTCCTGTTCGCGCTGGGCGTGACGGGGTTGACCGTCTACCTGCTGCGCTTCCGGCGCCGCTCCTGGTTCCCGTAGCCCGCGGCGAGCCTCGTACGCGCGACTAGCGTACGCCGTCGTGATCGAGCAGTCCTTCGGCCGCAGCGCGCCCTGGTCGCTCGGGATCGAGGAGGAAGTGATGATCCTCGACGCGGCAACGCTCGAGCTCGCGCCCGGGGTCGAGGCGCTCGTCGCTGCGGCCGAGGGGCGGCCGTTGCCGGGCGTGCTGAAGATGGAGCTCCTGGCGTCGATGGTCGAGCTCGCGACCGACGTCTGCGCGGGCCCGCAGGAGGTGCTCGCCGCTTTGCGCGAGCTCCGCGCCGCCGCGGATGAGGGCGCTAAGGCCAACGGCCTGCGCCTCGCCGCGGCCGGCACGCACCCGTTCAGCCTCCCGCAGGCGCAGGACATCGCGCCGGACCCGCGCTACCGCGAGTTCGTCGAGTATGCCGGCGTCTCTGCGCGCCGGCAGGCGGTCTGCGGTCTCCACGTCCACGTCGGCATGCCGGGGCCCGAGGAGTGCATGCACGCGCTCGAGGGAGTGCTGCCGTGGCTCCCGCTCGTGCTGGCCCTGTCGGCGAACTCACCCTTTCTCGCCGGGGAGGAGACGGGCCTCGCCTCGGCGCGGGCCGAAGTGCTGGCGCTGCTGCCGCGCGCCGCGGCGCCTCCGGTCTTCGCCTCCTACGAGGAGTGGGAGGCGTTCGTCGAGCGGTTCGTGCGGATCGGTCTCGCAGACGGCTACACCCGCTTCTGGTGGGATATCAGGCCGCATCCGCGCTTCGGCACGCTCGAGATCCGCAGCCCGGACCAGCCGACGGCCGTCGAGCTGACTGCAGCCTTCGCCGCGGTGCTCCAGGCGCTCTGTGTCACCGTGCTCGCCGGCGCGCGTCCGCCGCCGGCCAACCGCGGCGACTACGCACAGAACCGCTGGGCGGCGCTCCGCTTCGGCCCGCGCGCAGAGCTGATCCACCCCGACGGCGAGCGGCTCGTCCCGGCGCCGGAGCTCGCGGAGGAGCTGCTATCGCTCGTCGAGGCGGCGGCCGAGGAGCTCGGCACGGTCGAGCAACTCCGCGCCCTGGACCCGCGGAGCTGCGAAGGCGACCGTCAGCTCGAGGTCGGCCGCGAGAGCGGGCTCGAGGCGGTCGCCGCGGACATCTCTGGCAGGACGGTACGATCGGCCTAGATGTCCCTTCGCTCCGAGACCATCCAGGTCAGCGGCATTCGCTGCGAGCGCTGCGTGAGACGCCTCGCGGGCGCCCTGCGCGCCCACGACGGGCTCGAGTACGCCAACGCGAACCTGATGGGGCAGGTGCAGCTCAGCTGGGACGACGAGGTCACCGATCGCGAGGCGATCGTCGCCGTGCTGGCGCGGGCAGGGTTCAGGCCGCTGGAGGCCGGCTAGGGCCCTTCGTGCGGGTCGGGCGGGATGATCGGGCGGCCGTGCGGGCCGGCCTCGCTCTCGCCCTCGCGGATCTTCGCCCGCTGCTCGACCGCCGGCTCGACGCC
>JBKPFI010000376.1:0-5120 GCA_046728775.1 Actinomycetota bacterium
GCTCCCCGCGGGCCAGGCCAAGCAGGCGGAGGTTCTCGGGGAGGGGCGGGGCGCGGCGGCGCGTGTGGTCGAGGTCATGCGGCAGCTCGGGGTGACGTGATCGGGGGCGTGCTCGTCCTCGTAGAGCCGGGCGATGAGCTCTCGCTCCAGGCGCTCGGTCTCGCGCGCGGGTTCGGGAGCCAGCTGCACGGAGTCGCGGTCGGGGGCCCGGCCGACGTGGCGGTTGACGTGCTCCACGTCGCGGAGCTGGATGGGGCGTATGCGCCGGGCGCGTGGGCAGCGGCCGTTTGCGAGCTCGCGGTCGCGCTCGGTCCCGAGGCGATCGTCGCCGCCGGCTCCGAGCGCGGCAACGAGGTGCTCGCGCACGTGGGCGCCCGGCTCGACCTCCCCTTCGCGGCGAACGTGACAGAGGTGCGCGGTGACGAACTGACCCGCGTCCGCTGGGGCGGCAGCCTGCTCGAGGAGGCGCGCCTGCACGGCTCGCCGTTGCTCCTCACCGTCGCGCCACACGCGGTCGCGGCCGAAGCGCCGGGTACGCCCGCTGCGACCGAGGCCTTCTCCCCGGCCCTCTCCGACGCGGACACGGCGGTCAGGGTCGTCGGCCGCGTGGAGGAGTCCGGCGGCGGCGTTTCGCTGCGCGATGCGAAGGTCGTCGTGAGCGGCGGCCGCGGAGTCGGCTCGGCGGACGGCTTCGCGATCATCGAGGAGCTCGCCGACCTGCTCGGTGGCGCGGTCGGCTGCTCGCGCGTCGTCACGAACGCGGGCTGGCGACCGCACGCCGACCAGGTCGGACAGACGGGGACGAAGATCAGCGCCGACCTCTACATCGCGTGTGGGATCAGCGGCGCCACACAGCACGTCGCCGGGTTCAAGGGCGCGAAGAAGGTCCTCGCCATCAACAACGATCCCGAGGCGCCAATCCTCATGCACGCCGACTACGCCGTGATCGGCGACCTCCACGAGGTCGTGCCGGCGATAAGCGCCGAGCTCAGAAGGGTGAGCGCCTCATAGAGGTCCTCGCGGGAGCGCTCGGATTGGCCGCGCTCGCCGGCGTCGCCGGTGTGCTCGCGGTGCGCCGTGCGCACTTCCTCGTTCGCCTCGTGCGCCAGGGCAAGCCCGCCGAGCGCGGGGGCGACGTGCACCAGCGCGTCCGCAACGAGGCGGCGATCGTACTCGGACAGCGCAAGCTGCTCCAGCGGCTCGTTCCCGGGCTCATGCACGCCTTCATCTTCTGGGGCTTCATCGTCCTGCTCCCGACGATTCTGATGGCGGCGATCTCGGCCGTCGACCGGGATGCGACGCTGCCGTGGTTGGGCCGCCAGGGCTGGTTCATGGCGGTGGTCGACGTGTTCGTCCTGCTCGTGCTCGCCGGCCTCGCGACGGCGGTCGTGATTCGCAAGGTGGCACGGCCGCAGCGTTTCAAGGGCTCGCATCGTACCGAGGCCGACCTCATCCTCGCGCTGATCGCCGCTGTCGTGCTGACCCTGCTGGGCTGGCACGCGGCGCGAATCGCCGCCGGCTACGCCGAGTGGCCCCCGCGCTGGTCCTTCGTCTCCAACGCGGTCGCGCAGGCGATGCCGTCGAGCGTCGCGCTCGAGCGTTCGCTCGTCTGGGCGCACCTGTGCCTCATCTTCGGCTTCCTCGCCTACATCCCCCGTTCCAAGCACCTGCATATCGCCACCGCCGCCGTCAACGTCTGGTTCGGGCGGACGCGTGCGCCCGGCCGCCTGGACCCGTTGCGCTTCGACGTCCCGGAAGAGGAGATGCGTTTCGGCGCCAGCACGGTCGCCGACCTGACTTGGAAGCAGCTGGTGGACACAGTCACATGTACCGAGTGCGGCCGCTGCCAGGACGCGTGCCCCGCGTACGCGACCGGGAAGGTGCTCTCGCCGAAGCTGCTGATCATGGGCGAGCGCGACCAGCTGGTCGCGGAGGGGCTGGGAGGCGAGCACGCGCCGATCGCGGGCAATGGCGTGCCCGAGGAGATGATTTGGGACTGCGTCACCTGCGGCGCCTGTGTTGAGGCTTGCCCCGTCTCGATCGAGCACATCGACCACATCGTCGACATGCGCCGCCACCTCGTGATGGTCGATTCGCAGTTCCCGGCCGAGGCGGAGCCTATGTTGCGCGACGTCGAGCGCTCCGCGAACCCCTGGGGCCGACCGCAGACCGAGCGCGCCGCGTGGGGGGAAGAGTTGGGCGTGCGAGTGCTCGAGCCGGGCGACCCTGCGCCCGAGTACCTGTACTGGGTCGGCTGCGCCGCCTCGTTCGACGAGCGGGCGCGGGCATCGGCGGAGTCCACAGCGAAGCTGCTCCAGAAGGCAGGCGTCGACTTCGCGATTCTCGGCCCGCGCGAGGCATGCACCGGCGACCCAGCCCGGCGAATGGGCAACGAGTACGTCTTCCAGGGCTACGCCGAGCAGAACGTCTCGACGCTGAACGAAACGGGAGCGACGAAGATCGTCGCCAGCTGTCCGCATTGCTTCAACACGCTCGCGAACGAGTACGGCGACTTCGGCGGCAACTACGACGTGATGCACCACACCGAGCTCCTCGCGCGGCTCGTCCGCGAGGGCAGACTGGCGCCGGCGGCCGGCGAGAAGCGGATCACGTACCACGACTCGTGCTACCTCGCGCGTCACAACGACGTGCGGATGGAGCCGCGAGAGCTGGTCAGCGCAGTGGGTGAGCCGGTGGAGATGACGCGAAGCGGCAAGCAGACGTTCTGCTGCGGCGCGGGCGGCGCGCACATGTGGATGGAGGAGCGCGGCGCCGGCATCAACGAGGAGCGCGTGCGCGAGGCCGCTGAGACGGGCGCCGACACGCTCGCGGTCGCGTGCCCGTTCTGCACCGTGATGCTGGACGACGGCGTGCGCGCGAGTGCCAAGGAGCTGCGGGTCGTGGACGTCTCCACGCTTCTGGCCGAGTCGCTCGACAGTTGAGGCTCAGCCGATGACCATCGGCTGAAACCCGGTAGGGGCCCCTCAGTGACGGCTGAAGGCCGCGAGGATCTCGCGCTGGAAGTCGAGCACGTGCTCGCGCATCAGCGCCCGGGCACGCGCGGCGTCGTGGGCGAGCAGCGCCTCCAACAGCTTCGAATGGTCGTGCACCGCCGTGGCGAGCCCCGGCACGCGATCGAGCACCACGTACCAGATCCGCAGCGAGAGGGCAAAGCAGCGGTCGAGCACATCGACGAGGTACGGGTTGCGGGACGTCTCCCAGACGAAGCGGTGGACGCGCTCGTCAACACGCATGAGCCGGTCCTGGGCCGCCGCCCCGCCGAGGGCCTCCAGCTCCTCGAGCAGATCCTCCGCCGCGGCCCGCGCTGCGGCGTCCATGCGCCGAGCAGCCAGCTCCGCGGCTTGGCCCTCGAGATCGGCGCGAACCTCGGCGATATGGACGATATCGGCGGCGTCGACCTCGGTGACCGACGTACCGCGGCGCGGCCGCACGGTGACGAGACTCTCGAGCACCAGCCGCTTGACGGCCTCGCGCAGCGGCGTGCGGCCGATGCCGAGCTCGCGCATCAACTCGTCCTCCCGCAGCGCGGCGCCGGGCGGCAGGCGCAGCGTCACAATGCGGTCGCGCAGGTCGAGGTATGCCCGCTCGGCCAACAGTCCGTTGCTCGACGGCGACAGCGTCGGACGGAGGAGGCCCGGACGCTCTGGTATGTCAGGAGTCGTCACGGTGAGATGCACGCCCAACGTTCGCGCCGGTCAGCCGCTAGCATAGCCGCGCCGCGCAAGCGCATTGCTGCGCGACAGCGCAGCATCGGGTCCGCTCGACAGCTGATACATCACGACCGCAGACGATCGGTGATGAATCGCGATCTCCCGGCGATGGCGCGTGGGCGCGCACGAACACCACCTGACGACGACGCCTCGCGCCGGGCCGTCGCCGAGGTGCTCCGGCGCCCCCGCTACGAGGTGCTGCCGCTGGACGGTATCGAGGATGCGGTGCTGGCCCATGTGCCGACCGCGGTCAAAGTCACCATCACCGCCTCGCCCCGACGGGGCCTCGACGTGACGCTGGCGCTCGCTGAGCGCCTGGTCGCACGCGGGTACGAGGCCGTCCCACACCTCTCGGCGCGGCTCGTTCGCGATCGTGCGCATCTGCGGGAGATCCTCGCGCGCCTGCATGCCGCGGGCGTCCGCGAGCTGTTCGTCCCCGCGGGCGACCCACGCCAGCCGGCCGGGGAGTTCGCGAGCGCCGCCGACCTGCTCGCGACGATGGGGGACATGCGGGAGCGCTTCGAGGAAATCGGCATCACCGGCTATCCCGAGAGCCATCCCGCCATCAGCGACCAGCAGACGATCCAGGCGATGTTCGACAAGGCCCCGATGGCCACGTACATCGTCAGCCAGATCTGCTTCGACCCCGGCGTGATCGCGACGTGGGTTGCCCGTGTGCGGGGGCGCGGCACTGACCTGCCGATCTGGATCGGAGTCCCGGGCATCGTGGCGTGGTCGAAGCTCGTGCGGATTTCGATGCGGACCGGCCTCGGCGAGTCCAGTCGGTTCGTCCGGGCACACCGCTCGTGGGCGAGCAGGCTGCTTACCCGCCAGTTCAAGCCCGACGGGCTGATCCGGGAACTCACCCCCAGCTTCGCCGACCCGCACGCGAAGGTCCCCGGCGTCCACCTCTATACGTTCAACGAGGTGGGACGCACCGAGCGCTGGCGCCAGCACGCGCTCGCCCGCCTCGACGCGACACCGTGATTCACGTGCCGGTCGAGAGCTCCTGCTTGGGGATCTCCTTCTTCGGATCGATGAAAGGCATCTGCACCACGACGGCCTGCCTCGTCGCGCCGCCGGCCTCGAGCTCGAGGTCGGTTCCAAGTTCGGCGAGCTCGATCGGCACCATCGCATAGCCGATGTTCTTCTCGAGCCGAGGCGAATAGCATGCAGACGTCACGCTCCCCACGACCCGGCCGCCCCGGCGAATCGGGAAAAAGTCGATCATCGAGCCGTCGTTGTGCGCGCCGGGAGACTCACCGGAGATCTCAACTCCCACGAGCTTCCGGGTCGGGCCCTGCTCCTTGATGCGCGCAAGCGCCGGCTTGCCGATGAAGTCGGCCTTCTGCTCGAGGTCGACCATCCAGCCGTAGCCCATTCCTACCT
>JBKPFI010000002.1:0-7554 GCA_046728775.1 Actinomycetota bacterium
GGGGAGGATTCAAGTCACTCGCGCAACCTACGAGCTGCTCGCCGATGAGTTCGAGCTCGAGCCGCGCGGAACGATCGCGGTCAAGGGCAAGGGCGAGGTCGAGGCGTGGTACCTCGTCCGTGCACGAGGCGAGCGCCCGTCGAGCGCTGACGACGGAACCCGCGAGCCGCTGCTCGCCGACCGAGGGCACGACTGGAAAGGAGCTTCGTCATGACGCTGGAAGAGCTGTCGCTCGCCGCCGGCGTCGTGTTCTCTGGACTGTGGTCTGGCCTCCTGGGGATGCTGACCACAATCCTGCATCCGATGCTCGCAGCGATGGACGGCCGGGACTTCCGGAACTTCATGGAAGCGTTCCTTCGATTCGCGAGAAAGGCCTGGTTCAACTACGTCTGCTCGCTCGGGATGGCCGTCGCACCGATCGTCGCGCTCGTTGCCCTCTGGGACGACCCGAGCTCCGCTCCATTCGTGCTCACGGCGATTGGCCTGGCTCTCGTGATCGTCGGCGTATACGTCGTTTCCAACGTGTGGAAGGAACCGCACTACGACGAGATGCTGGCCTGGGACCCCGAGGCCATGCCGGCGGGCTGGGAGGCAGGACGGCAGCGCTACTTCGAGCTCAACTGGATCCAGGCCGCGGCCACCTGGGCGGCGTTGGGAGTGTTTCTCGCGGCCCTGATTCTGCTGTAGAACCCGGCCCTCAATGGCTTTCGTCCTTTCGTCGAGGCAGGAAGGAGGAGGATGACCCACGAGCGGCTGAACAACCTCGCCCGGACGATCATCGACTCGAACCGGTACATGGCGCTCGGAACCGCCGGCCCGGACGGTCACCCGTGGGTGTCACCCGTCTGGTTCGCCTCGGAGGACTACAGGCACTTCCACTGGGTCTCGTCGCCCGACGCGAGGCACTCTCGAAACGTTGCCGCCCGGCCGGAGGTCGCGATCGCGATCTTCGACTCGACGGTGCCCGTCGGCGGAGCCCAGGCCGTGTACGTGTCGGGCCGCGCCGAAGAGCTCACAGGCGCCGAGCTCGAGCGCGGCATCGAGGTCTTCGGGCGGCTGTCGGAGGCGGATGTGGGGCGCCGGTGGGCACTGGACGACGTGCAGCCGCCGTCGCCCTTCCGCCTCTACCGGGCCACGGCGTCGGAGCACTACGTGCTGATCCCCGGCCGCGACCCCGAGCTCGGCACCGGCGTCGACCGGCGCGAGCCGGTCACACCGGCCTAGGCGAACCGCTCCACGCCCTCGCCCGAGGCCGACCGATGAGTGTCCGCCGTCCGTCGCGTCTGTATGGCAAGAGAAAGGAAGGAGGGCCCATGCAGCCTCGCGTACTGCTCGACGGCCTTGCCATGCCCGAGTCCCCTCGGTGGCACGACGGCCGTCTGTGGTTCTCGAACTGGGGAACGAGGCAGATCGTCGCCGTCGATCTCGACGGGAACAGCGAGGTGGTCGGGGAAGGCCCAGCCGGACTCGGCTGGGCCACGAACTGGCTGCCGGACGGACGGATGCTGATCACGGGTCAAGAGCTGATCCGGGTCGAAGCCGACGGGTCGCGCGTCCGACACGCCGATCTCAGCAACCTGTCGCCGCACGGTTGGAGCGAGCTCACCGTCGACGGGCGCGGCAACGTCTACGTCAACACGATCAACTTCGACTTCGGCGAGTTCGACGAGGTGCTCACCAGCGGTAGAGCACCCGGCAAGATCGCGCTCGTCACACCGGACGGCGAGGCCCGCGAGGTGGCGAACGAGCTCGCTTTTCCGAACGGCATGGTCGTCACGCCCGACAACAAGACGCTCATCGTCGCCGAGTCCTTTGCCGCGCGTCTCACCGCCTTCGACATCGCCGACGACGGCAGCTTGTCGAACCGCCGGGTCTGGGCGGACGGCGTCGGTCCGGACGGCCTCTGCCTCGACGCGGACGGCTGCATCTGGTGCTCGAGCGCGAACATGGCGAACGACTGCGCCCGTATCCGGGAGGGCCGTGAAGTGCTCGAGCGGATCGACCTCGGCCGCCCGTGCTTCGCGACCATGCTCGGCGGCCCCGACCGTCGGACGCTGTTCATGCTCACCGCGGACTGGCGCGGCACCGAGGGAATCGAGAACGTCATCAAGGCGAAAACAGGGAAGGTGCTGGTCGTCGAGGCACCCGCGCCCGGCGTCGGCTGGCCGTAACCGCGCCGCTTCATTCCTTGACAGGAATATAACTAGATCGTCATACTCACGTCGTGACCCAGCTCGCTGCGCTCGAGGTCCTGGCCGAACCGCGCCGGGTCGCGATCCTGGATCTGCTCCGCGACGGGGAACGACCGGTCGGCGAGCTCGTCGACTACGTCGGCCTCAGCCAGCCCGCCGTTTCCAAGCATCTCCGCGTCCTCAAGGATGCGGGGCTGGTCGAGTCGCGGCCGGATGCCCAGCGGCGCCTCTATCGGATTCGGCCGGAGCCGCTCGCGGAGCTCGACGACTGGCTGGCGTCCTACCGCCGGCTCTGGACAACGCACCTCGACCGCCTCGAAAACCACCTCGACCGACGGAGGAAGCGATGACCGACGCAACGCTGCTCACCGACCGCGCGCGGCCGGCCGTTCGATTCGAGCGACAGCTCGCCGATCCGCCCCAGGTTGTCTGGCGCGCGCTGACCGAGCGCGAGCAACTCCGCTCCTGGTTTCCCTGCGACGTGATCGTGAGCGGTGGACGCTGGGAGGTCGGCGCGGCGATCACGTTTCCCCACCTCCGGCGGGACATGACGCTCACGGGCGAAGTCCTCGAGGTCGACGAGCCCAACGTGCTCGCCTTCACCTGGGGCGAGGACACGCTGCGGTTCGAGCTCTCGGCCGAGGACGACGGCACGCGTCTCGTCCTGATCGACGAGCTGCCGCCCGGCTGGGCCGCCCGCAACGCCGCCGGCTGGGAGCAGTGCCTCGACCGGCTCGCCGGTGTCGAGCCCGGCCCGGATTCGTGGCAGCCGCGCTTCGAGCACTACTCCGCTGTGTTCGAGCCGGCGCTCGGCCCGCAGGAAGGCCCGCCCGCGGAGCACAAGGACGGTGGATCGCGTTGACAGAACACAGGACCGGAACACGTGAGGAATGGCTGGTTGCGCGTCGTGAGCTCCTCGCCGCCGAGAAGGAGCTCACGCGCCGTGGCGACGAGGTCACGCGACAGCGCCTCGAGCTGCCGTGGGTGCGGATCGACAAGGAGTACGAGCTCGACACCGACGAAGGGCCGGCCTCGCTCGCAGATCTGTTCCGCGGGCGGTCCCAGCTGCTGGTGTACCACTTCATGCTCGGCCCGGACTACGAGGCGGGCTGCCCCTCGTGCTCGGCGATCGCCGACGGCTTCGACGGGTTCGTGGTGCATCTCGAGAACCACGACGTCGCGCTCACCGCCGTGTCGCGCGCGCCGCTCGACAAGATCCAGGCCTACAAGCGGCGGATGGGCTGGCGGTTCCCGTGGGCGTCCTCGTTCCGGACCGACTTCAACTACGACTTCGGCGTCGCCTTCACCGAGGAGCAGCAGCGCGAAGGAACGGCTGAGTACAACTTCCGCCCGAGTGACGCGTACGTGCGGCCGATGCTCGAGTCGCAAGTCGTCGCCGGAATCGCCGCGTCATCCGGAACCGACGCGGCGACGTACGCCCGCGAGCTGCAGGGCATGAGTGCGTTCGCCCTCGAAGACGGCGTCGTCTACCACACGTACTCCACGTACGCGCGCGGCGTGGACGCGCTCTGGGGGATGTACCAGTGGCTGGACCGCGCACCGAAGGGCCGCAACGAGACCGGGTACTGGCTTCGCCGTCGCGACAAGTACGACGGCTAGCGCCGGTCGAGGACGCGCTGGAGCTTGCCGCCTTCCGAACGCGGGAGCGTGCCCGGCGGCTGGAGCGCGACTGCGATCGAGCAGCCGATCGTCTCGCGCAGGGCACGTTCGGCCCGGCTGCGGAGGTCCCCGTCGCCGACGAGCTCCTCGGCGACCTCCACCTCGACCTCCGCCTCGTCCAGCGTGCCCGCGCGGCTGACGACGATCCGGTAGTTCGGGGTCAGCTCCGCCAGTTGGAGGAGCGCGGCTTCGACCTGCGTCGGGTAGACGTTGACGCCGCGGATGATCAGCATGTCGTCGGCCCGGCCCACAATGCGGCCCATGCGGACGAGCGTGCGGCCACAGGCGCAGGGCTCGGAGCTCAGGCTGGTGATGTCGCCGGTCCAGTAGCGGATCAGCGGCAGCGCCTGCTTCGTCAGGGTCGTGAAGACGAGGACGCCCTGCTCGCCCTCGGCGACGGCTTCGCCCGTCTCCGCGTCGACGATCTCCGGGAGGAAGTGATCCTCGTTCACGTGCATTCCCGCGCGCGCCTCGACGCACTCGCAGGAGACGCCCGGCCCGATCACCTCGGAGAGCCCGTAGATGTTGGTGCTCGCGACGCCGAGGCCCGCGTCGACCTCGCGGCGCATCTCGTCCGTCCAGGGCTCGGCGCCGAGCAGGGCAAAGCGGAGGCTGAGCTCGGCGGGCGAGATGCCGCGCTCCGCGAACGCCTGAGCGAGCGTGAGCGCGTAGCTCGGGGTGCACGCGATCACGTCGGGCCGGAAGTCCTCGATCAGCATCAGCTGCCGGTCGGTGAGGCCGCCGGAGACCGGCACGACCGCCATCCCGAGCCTCTCGCCGCCGCCGTGCAGGCCGAGCCCACCGGTGAAGAGGCCGTAGCCGTACGCGTTGTGCAGCGTCATTCCCGGCTCGGCGCCGGCCATCGCCAGGCAGCGCGCATTCACCCGCGCGAACAGCTCGACGTCCGCGGCGGTGTAGCCGACGACGGTCAGCTTCCCGGTCGTGCCGGACGAGGCGTGGATCCGGATCAACTCATCGCGCGGGACGGCGAACAACCCGAACGGGTACGAGTCGCGCAGGTCGTCCTTGCGCGTGAACGGGAGCTGCCGCAGGTCGTCGAGTGAGGCCAAGGCCTGCGGCTCGACCCCGCCGAGGCGTTCCCGGTAGAGCGGGACCCGCTCCTTGGCGTAGGCGATCAGCGACCGAAGCCGGTCAGTTTGAAGCGACCGCAGCCGCTCACGCGGAAGTGACTCGGCTTCCGGCTCGTAGATCACTCGGCCATTCTGACCCGCCTCGAGCCCGAGTCCCGAGGATGGTGCCTTAGAGTCGGCCCGGTGAAACGAGTCGAGGGCGCTCACCGCTTCGACGTCCCGGTGGAGCGCGGCTTTGCCTTCATCACGGACACCGCGAACTGGCCGAAGTTCTGGCCCGGTTACGTGCGCCTCGAGGAAGGCTCGAGTTGGGGCGCCGCCGGTGACACGGCACGACTGGTGACGCGCCTGCTCGGGCGCGAGCGGCTGCTGACGATGAGAGTCACCTCCTTCGAGCCCGGTCGCCTCGTGACCTACACCAGCACGCAGCCCGGCCTGCCCGACGCGTCACACGAGCGCCATTTCGAGGCCGACGGTGCCGGGTTCACGTACCGACTCGTCGTCGAGTACGAGCCGCGCGGCGGAATCGCCGGGATCCTCGACCGCTTCCTGCTCCCGCGCGCCCTCCGCCGGGCGTTCCGACGGACCTTCGCCGCCTTGGAGCGAGAGCTCACTTCCGCCGTGGCGACCGTGACCGGCTGACGCAGGACGAGCGCGCGTCAGTCGATCGCCGGCGCGGTGGCGTACTCCTCGTCGGTGACGTGGTCGCCCCAGGTAGCGGGGTGTCCCTCTTCGTCGACGTCCAGCATCGCCAGGTGGGTCATGAAGCGGTTCGGCGCGGCCCCGTGCCAGTGGTCCTCGCCCGGCTCGAAGAAGACGCTGTCACCAGGGCGGATCACCTCGACCGGGCCACCGCGCCGTTGGCAGAAACCGATGCCCTCGAGCACGTAGATCGTCTGGCCGTTCGGGTGCGTGTGCCACGCGGTGCGTGCGCCGGGCGTGAAGTGAACGCTGCTCGCGTTGAGGCGCGACGCGCCGGACGGCGTCGCGACCGAGTCGAGGTAGACCGCGCCGGTGAACCAGTCGCTCGGCCCCGCCGTGGTGTCGTTCCCGCTCCTTGTGATCTGCATGGTCCCTCCTCGTGGTCCGTGGGCGTCCAATTCGCAGCGGGTTCAATCCTCGCGCTCCTGCCGGCTCCCCGCGTGCTTCACTGAGGACCGATGCGCGCAACTGTCATGCACGGCGCCGGCGACGTCCGTGTCGAGACCGTCCCCGACGCCCGCCTGGTCGAGCCGACCGACGCCCTCGTCGCCGTCACCCGCTCTGCCATCTGCGGCAGCGATCTCTGGCCCTACAAGACGATGGAGCCGACCGAGACCGGCCGGGCATGGGTCACGAGTTCATCGGCGTGGTGGAGGAGTCCGACGGCACGTGCGAGTTCTGCCGGCAGGGCCTGCAGCCCTCGTGCCTGCACGGAGGGAGGTACGGCGTCGACGGCGTCGACGGCGGCCAGGGCGAGGCGGTGCGCGTGCCCCAGGCCGACGGGACGCTGGTGGTCCTCCCTGTCGACGAGGACGACGCGCTGATGCCGTCGGTGCTGACGCTGTCGGACATGATGGCGACGGGCCACCACGCGGCCCGCGCTGCGAACGTCGGCCCGGGCAAGTCGGTCGCGGTCGTCGGTGACGGCGCCGTCGGCCTATGCGGCGTGATCGCGGCCAAGCGGCTCGGCGCCGAGCAGATCGTCATCCTGGGCCGCCACCCCGACCGCATCGAGCTGGCGAAGGACTTCGGCGCGACGGACGTCGTCAGCGAGCGAGGCGAGGCGGCGGTCGAGCACGTGCGCGAGTTGACCGACGGCCTCGGCGCGCACTCCGTCCTCGAGTGCGTCGGCGACGAGGAGGCGACGCAGACGGCGCTCGCCGTCCCGCGCCCGGGCGGCGCGGTCGGGGTCGGCCCTTCCTCAGGGCGAGGCGATCTCCGAAGCGGTGCCGACGTTCTTCGACAACGTCACGATCGCCGGGGGCCCCGCTCCCGCGCGGGCGTATATCGAGGAGCTCCTGCCCGACGTGCTCGACGGCAGCATCGAGGCCGGCCGCGTCTTCGACCGGGTTACGGACCTCGACGGGGTGCCCGACGGGTACCGGGCGATGAACGACCGGGAGTCGATCAAGGTGCTGATCGAGCTCCGATGAGCGCCTGGACGAGCGACGAGCTCGACAGCGTCGGTTCTGCCGACGAGCTACGGCTCGCGTCCCTCCGCCGCGACGGCACGCTGCGAAGGGCGGTGACGATCTGGGTCGTCCGCGTCGGCGACGGCCTCTACGTCCGCTCGGCGTACGGACGCGGGTCGACCTGGTTCCGCGGCGTCCAGGACCGGCACGAGGGCCGCATCAGTGCCGGCGGCGTCGACAAGGACGTCGCCTTCGTCGAAGTGGACGACGTCATTGACGAGATCGACGCCGCCTACCGCGCCAAGTACGGCGGCCGCTACCCCGCGAGCTACGTCGATCCCATGGTCGCGCCCGACGCGCAAGCCGCGACCCTCGAGCTCCAGCCGCGCTAGCGCAGAGCCTCGAACTCGTCGTCGCCGAGCTCGATCTCCAGCGCGGCGAGGTTCTGCTTCAGATGCTCGAGGGAGAGCGTTCCCG
>JBKPFI010000042.1:0-2139 GCA_046728775.1 Actinomycetota bacterium
ACTGCTGGGAACGTCTCACCGCAGACGACGCTTCCATTGCGGAAGAAGCGAGTGCGCCCTTCGAGAGGCCGCGACCAAAAACAACGAAGAGGATGTGAGACGACCCGCATGAAGGTGTTGCTCCGATCCCTCCTTCTCGCAATGCCTGCGCTTGCAGGGGCCGTGGAGCGGGGGAACACTACTCGCGCGATCCGACTTCGCTGTGTCTAGCAGGTCGAGATGGTGTCGACGTCGACCTCGATTCCGAGAACGTCGATTCCGTCGCCGCAGAAGCGGAAGAGGAAGGAGATCGTGATGAGTGAGCTTCCTGGTCGGACCGAGGTGCTGGTGGTGGGTGCGGGGCCGGTGGGGCTGGCGGTTGCCGCCTCGTTGGCCGGGCATGGCCACGAGGTCATGGTGGTCGATCGGCAGGCGGCAGGGGCGAATACCTCACGCGCCGCCGTCGTGCACGCCCGGACCCTCGAGGTGCTCGAGCGGATCGGCGTCTCGAAGCGACTAGCTGGGCTCGGTATCCGGGCACGGCAGTTCAGCATCCGCGATGGCGATCGCGAGCTCGTGCCGGTCCGGTTCGACGGCCTGCCGACGGAGTATCCGTACACGCTGATGATCCCGCAGAACATCACCGAACAGGTCCTGCTCGACCGGCTCGAGGAGCTGGGCGGCAAGGTCCAACGCCCTTCCCTCGCCACCGGGCTGAGCCAGACCGCCGACGGTGCCGAGGTCACGCTGGAAAGCGGCGACACGATCAAAGCCCGGTACGTCGTTGCGGCCGACGGCATGAACAGCACGATCCGCGACCTGGCCGGACTCGGTTCCGACGGCAACGGCACGCTGCCGCTTTCCTTCGCGCTGGCCGACGTCCGGGTGGAGGGCGGCCTGCCGGTCGACCAGGTGCTGCTGTTCTTCTCCAGACCCGGCATGCTGGTCGTGGCGCCGCTCCCGGACGGCTCGTTCCGGCTCGTCGCCGAAGTTGACGATGCGCCGGAGCAGCCGGATGTCCCCTATGCGCAGCAGCTGCTCGACACACGGGGGCCGCGCCGTACGACCGCTCGGGTGACTGAAGTCATCTGGGGCTCCAGATTCCGGATCCACGAGCGGGTGGCGGACCACTACCGCGCCGGGCGGGTGCTGCTCGCCGGCGACGCCGCACATACGCACAGCCCGGCAGGTGGGCAAGGCATGAACCTCGGCCTGAGAGATGCGGTGACTCTTGGAGACGCGCTCTCGGTCGCGCTGCGGGAAGGTCGCGAGGACAAGCTCGAGGAGTATGCGGCCGACAGTCGTGCCGAGGCCATGCACGTCGTCGCCCTTGCCGGCCGTCTCACCCGCCTGGCCACTGTCCCGCCGGCGGTTCGCCCGCTGCGCAATGCGGCGCTACGCCTGCTCGCACTCGTGCCGGCCTTCCGCCGCGGCCTGGCCGAGCAGCTCTCTGCCATCGGCCACCGCTGAGCGCGGTCGCGCGCACGGCGCGCTCAGGAGCCGCCGGCGGTGGGGTGCATCGCCGCCACGGGCGCCGCCTCCTGCGCCCCGGCACCCTCGACGTCGATGCGCGGCAGGACCCGGTCGGCCCAGGCCGGGACCCACCAGCTGCCCCTCCCCGCGAGCACGAGCACCGCGGGGGCGAACACGAGCACGGTCACTGCCGCGAGCGCCACGCCGACGGAAAGCCCGACCCCGAACTGCTTCACGGTCGGGTCGGCGTTGAGGATGAAGCTGCCGAAGACCGAGATCATGATCAGCGCGGCGGCAATGATCACGCGTGCCCCACTGGCAAGACCCCGGCGGATCGCTTCCCGGTCGTCACCGCCCTCGGCCCGTTGCTGCTCGATCTTGCTGATCAGGAAGACCTGATAGTCCATCGACAGGCCGAACAGCACGGCGAACATCATCAGCGGTACGTAGCTGGCGATCGGGTCGGTCCCGCTCGCCGTGTCGAGGCCGACGAGGCTCAGCCCCCAGCCCTTCTGGAAGACGGCCGTCAGGACGCCGAACGCGGCGGTGACCGAGAGGACGTTCGCGACGGCCGCCTGCGCCGCGAAGAGGAACGAGCGGAACGCCGTCAGGAGGATGCAGAAGCTCAGGCCGATCACGACCGCGATCACGAGGAACAGGCTCGAGGAGATGTCGTCGGCGAGATCG
>JBKPFI010000065.1:0-4605 GCA_046728775.1 Actinomycetota bacterium
TCGCCGTCGCGGCCGCCGGCTGCGGCTCCGAGGAAGCCGTCTCGCTGGGGAAGCCGAAGCCGGCGACGACGAGCGGCACCGAGCCGACGGGCACGGTGCCGACGCTCCTCTCGCTCGAGGTCTGGTTCACGCGCGGCAACGAGCTCGTCGCCGTCCGCCGCACGCACCGGCCGACGCCGCGGGTGGCGACGGCCGCGATCGAGGCGCTCCTCGCAGGGCCGACGGCGCAAGAGCAGGTGTCCGGTCTCGACTCGGCGGTGCCGGGCGGGACGCGGCTGCTGGGAATCGCGATCCGAGGCGGCGTCGCCACGGTCGACCTCACCTCGGAGTACCAGTCCGGCGGCGGCTCGCGATCCATGCAGACGCGGCTCGGCCAGGTCGTCTACACGCTGACGCAGTTCCCGACCGTGCAGAAGGTGCGTTTTCGCCTCGACGGCATGCCCGTCAACGTCTTCTCCAGCGAGGGAATCGTGCTCGACCACCCGGTCGGCCGCGCCGACTACGCCGACCTGCTGCCGCCGATCGAGGTTGCGAAGCCCGTGGAAGGAACGCGGGTGACGAGCCCGGTCGCCGTTGCGGGGACCGCGAACGTCTTCGAGGCGAACGTGACCGTCGAGGTCCTCGACGACGCCGGCAAGGTCGTCGGCAAGACGTTCACGACAGCGACCTGCGGCACCGGCTGCCGCGGCTCCTACTCGGTGTCGGTGCGCTTCGAGGTCGATCGCGAGCAGCCGGGCACGATCTGGGTGCACGACGACGACGCGGCCGGGACCGGCAAGCCGCCCCACTCCGTGCGCGTTCCGGTCACGCTCGTGCCGTAGCGAGCCACTCGGCCAGGGGGCCCAGCGCCTCGTCCAGTCGCGAGGTGTCGCCCCAGGCGCCGAGCAGCTCGAGCTTGCCTTTCTGACGGTCGAAGCGCGGCTCGGCGCGCCCCACGAGCCTGTCGCCGACGAGCAGCGGCAGCACGTAGTAGCCGTACTCCCGTTTGGCCTTCGGGACGTACATCTCGAGCCGGTAGTGGAAGCCGAAGAGCGCCTCGGCTCGGGCCCGGTCCTTCACGAGCCGGTCGAACGGCGACAGAAGCGTGACCCGGTCTGGCACGGGCTCGTCGCTGATGTCGGGGTGCGCCACCCACTCGCCGCGCTCCCACCAGACTCCGAGCCTCCGCCGCCGACGGCGCTCGAGCTCTCGCTCGGCCTCCCGCCAGGGCAGCGCCTTGCCGTCGCCGAAGACGCGCTCGGCCAGATCCCAGAGGCGCTGCCTGCCGGAGCGGCCGGCGACGGCGATCTCGCCTCGCGCCGCCATGATCTCGAGCATCAGCCGCACGTTGCGGTCGCCCCACCAGCGGTGAGCCTCCATTCGCGGCATGAGGTCGTGCTCGAGGTCGCGGGAGAACAACGGCCCGCTCCGCTCGAGCTCACGCAGCACGTGGCGACGGAACCGCGCGTTCTTCCGCAGGAAATCTCGGATCCATTCGTCGCGCTTGAGCTTGCCCCCGCGACGGAACTTCGCCATCCGCGCGCGCTGGAGCGGCAGGTCCTCGACCGGGTAGATGAAGGCGTCATACTCGAACAGCTTCCGCTCCTCCTCCCACAGCAGCCGGTCGAGCTCGGCCGGGTCGAACGGCCCGAGGCGGCTGAAGAGGACGAGCTCCTGCGGCGTGGCGACGGTCGCAATCGGATCCATCTGTAGGGAGCCGAGCTTCCGCACGGTGTCCAGCACGCCGGTGGCAGAGCCGTCGAGCAGCTGTGCGCGCACCGCGATTCGACGTGCCTGCTCTTCGCCGACGACGCGCGTCACAGCTCGAGGCGGGCGTCCTCGAGGTCGAGGTCGCGCACCACGCGGCGCATCACGTCGTCGTCGATCCGCCCCTCGCGGCGCAGCTGCTCGACGGCGCTCCGCTCAGCGCTGAGCAGCTCGCGCCGCAGCCGCTGGTACGCCTGCGAACGGTCCTCGACCGAGCCGTCCCCGTCCGGGTCGAAGCGCGAGCGGAAGCGGTTCTGCCTGAAGTCGTAGAGACCGCGCATCCGCTCGGCCGTGTCCTCCCGCACCCATTCCTCGGCCTCGAGCTCCGCCAGCCGTTCGAGCGCGGCCTGCGCCGCGTAGATGCGCGCCTTCGCGTCCTCCTTCTCGGCGAGACCGTCGTCCTCGAGATCCAGGACGCGGATCAGTGCGGGCAGGGTCAGGCCCTCGAGGACCAGCGTGACCAGGATCACCCCGAAGGTCAGGAAGATGATCAGGTTGCGGTTGGGAAACGAGCCGCCGGCGTCGGTCGTGAGCGGCAGCGCCAGCGCGGCGGCCAGCGAGACGGCGCCGCGCATGCCCGACCAGGCGAGGACCGTCTTCCAGGCCCACGAGGGCGCTGGATCCTCCTGACGGAGGCCTCGTACTGCGTGGCTGACGAATCCGCTCCCGAAGACCCACGCGAACCGCGCCCCGATCACGACTGCGCTCACGAGCGCCGCGTAGCCGATCAGCGACATCGTCGAGCGGGCGGACAGGGCGTCCACGATCGACGGCAGCTGTAGCCCGACCATCGCGAAGAGCAGGCCGTTCAGGAGCAGGAAGACGATCTCCCAGACTCCCTGCCCCTGGAGGCGGACCTGGGCATTCGTCACCTCCGGTGTGTGCCAGCCCATGTAGATCCCGACGGTAACCGCGGCGAGCACGCCCGAGACCCCGAGCGCGTGCGCAGGCAGGTACCCGAAGTAGCCGCTGAGCAGGGAAACCGTGATCTCGACCGGCGGGTTGTCGAGGCGGCGGCGGAGCCGGCGGATCAGGTAGCCGACGGCCAGCCCGACCGCGATGCCGCCCGCGACGTTGAGCGCGAACTCGCCCGTCGCCTTCGGCAGCGAGAAGCTCCCGGTGACCACGGCCACGACGGCGAACCGGTAGGCGACCAGCGCGGTGCCGTCGTTGACGAGGCTCTCGCCCTCGATCAGCGCGATCAGCCGCCTCGGCAGGCCGAGGCGCTGCGCGATCGACGTGGCGGCGGTCGGGTCGGTCGGCGAGACCAGCGCGCCGAGCACGAACGCCTGCGGCCAGTCGAGCCCCGGGATGACCGCGTGGGCGACGGCGGCGACCGCGAGCATGGTCACCAGGACGAGGCCGACAGCGAGCAGGACGATCGGCTTCAGGTTTGCGCGCAGCTCTCGGAGCGAGGTGAAGAAGGCCGCACCGTAGAGCAGCGGCGGGAGGACGGCGACGAGCACGAGGTTCGGCGAGAGCTCGACCGTCGGGAGGCCGGGAATGAAGCTGATCCCGACGCCGCCGAGGACGAGCAGGATCGGGTACGGGATCCGGACCAGCTGCGAGCCCGCCAGCAGGAGCAGCCCGACCGCGAGCAGCCCGGCTAGGACGGCGCTGTCGCCCGCGGAGAAGTCCATCGTCAGCACGGGTCGAGCGTAGCGCCCAGTGCGTGCTTAGAAGAGACTGTGGTCGGATTGCGATTTGCGCTCGCGACCCTCGGCGCTGTCGCGCTGGTCGCCGCCGGCTGCGACTCGGGGAAGCCCGCGCGCTGGGCCCGCCCTCAGGCAGCCGTGCTCGGCTGGCACGAGAACTGCGGCACGCGTGCTCGGCCGCTGCCGGTCGCGACCGACCGCCTCGTCGTGAGCCGGCGGCGCTGGCTCGTGGAGCTCTCGTTCCGTAACGACACCGGCATCGCGTTGCACGTGATCCGGCCGCACACGGTGGGCGAGACACTCTTCGGGCTCGAGCCCTTCTCGACGACGTCCTTCCGCGAGGTGCTTGAGCGCGCCGAGGCGGGAGAAGCGAAGCCGCTGACCTACGCCGACCGCTTCAGCCCGTCAACGCCGGGCCTCCTCGCGCCCGGCGCGGCCTGGTCCGGCTCCTTCTCGGGTCCTGGCCGCCTGCCGGCGAAGGTTCCGATCCGCGTCGTGCTCGGGCGCTTCGTGATCGACGGGCCGATCCCGCGCGGGCTCTTCCGCGGCTTCCTCTGCGTCTCCAACCGCTACGTGGAGCTTCGGTGAGCGGGCCCGGCAGCATGTTGCGGATCCTGGTGTGCGTCGCACCTGTTGCGGCGGCGCTCCTGGTCGCCCTCGCCGGCTGTGGAGGCGATGACACCGACAGCGGACGGGAGTCGCAGCTCGAGCGCGTTCACTTTCGCGCCTCGGATGGCGTTCTGCTCGACGGCCGGATGTTCGGGAGCCGCGGCCGCGGCGGCGTCGTGCTCGTCCACATGGGTCGCCCGGGAGACTCGCAGGCCGATTGGGCCGGGCTCGCACGACTGCTCGCCCGGGACGGCTACCTCGTGCTGACCTTCGACCGCCGCGGAGTCTGCCCTCGCGCCGGCGTCGGCTGCTCTCGTGGTACCGACGACTACGCGTCCTCCTGGCGCGACGTCGTCGGCGCGATCGACTTCCTCCGCGGAAGAGGGATCCGCAAGGCCGTCGTCCTGGGTGCGAGCATCGGCGCGATGTCGTCGCTCTACGCGGCTGCGACGCACCGAATCGAGCCCGCAGGGCTGATCGAGTTCGCCGGGATCAACCATGCGAGCGGCTACGACTTCGACCGGGCGCAGATCCGAGGCATCGGCGGGCTGAAGGTCTTCCTCTCGAGTCGGAACGACATCTACGGCGGAGGTGT
>JBKPFI010000102.1:0-9191 GCA_046728775.1 Actinomycetota bacterium
GGCCGGAGGGGAAGCTCCGAGGACGACCTCCCCCTCCGCTTATTGCGCTCCGGACCTTGGCGACGGACGGGGTCTGAATCCATCGCCGGACGAGCGCAAACCCGCCTGCCGGGAGTATGACGCACACACGGGTCACGAAAGCAACCGCTCGAGCGAAGAGCGGCCCGCCCGGTTACTGCTGAGCGATACGGGCGATCGCGCGCAGTCGACGATGGGCGGCGGACTTCGTCGCCGGTGGGTTGCATTTGACTGCGAGCTCCCGGATAGACAGGGACGGGTGCTTCAGGCGCAGCTCGGCCATCTCGCGCAGCTGTGGCGAGAGCTCTCCGAGGCGCCTGGCTCGTTCGAGGCGGCGGATTGCTTCGAGCTGGGCGTGCGCGGCCCGGCCGGCTCGCACCAGGTTTGCGTGGTCGGCGTTCGCGAGTCGGTTGGCGCGGGCGCGCGTGGAGCCGACGACCGCCCGCTCCTGCAGCGCCAGCGCTGCCTCGCTCGCGCCCGCGGCGGCCAGTACGCCGGCGATGGGGTCGATGCCCTTCGCGTACGCGAGCGCGTGGTCGGCGCGTTCCGCGACGCGCAGCTCGCCGCCCTCCGCGGCCGCGGCGGAGGCCACCGCCTCGGCCCCCTCGCGGCTCTCGCTGCGAACCTCGAGGTGCGGCGACGGCGGCGCGCTCACCGATCCCGAGGCGAGCAGGGCGCCGCGGACGTAGGCCGAGCGGCAGCACGAGCGGGAGACGATGCGCCTCGGCGGGCGCTCGCGCGGCCGTGAGCGCGAGTCGACGACGCCCGCGCGCTCCAGCAGCTCGAGGGTCGCGGGACCCCCTTCGACGTGGAGCTGATAGCGCGTCTCGCGCCCGAAGGCGCGCCGCTGGTAGGTGCGGATCTCCGAGCGCACGCCGAAACCGCGCAGCAGCGCGAACGCACGGCGTGCGGCGGCCGGGCTCGAGAGGTCGAGGTGCAGCGAGACCTCGCCGCGGCCGAGCAGGTGCAGCCGGCCCGCGAAGTGAAAGAGGGCCGAGAGCTCGGCGAGCCGGTCGCACTCCCGGGCCGGCGCGATCCCGGCAAGCTCGTTCCGAACCTCCTCCGAGAAGGACACCTTCGAGCTCGCCCGCTCGGCCATCGCGGGAATCGTAGAATCCAGGCGTGAGCCGACCCGGGATCTTCCGCCCGCCTCCGCCACGCAACGAGCCGGTCAAGGACTACGCGCCCGGCTCGCCCGAGCGGGCCGAGCTCCAGGCCCGGCTCGACGAGATGAAGGGCCAGCGGCTCGACATCCCGTGCGTGCTCGGCGGTGAGGAGATCCGCAACGGCGACACCTTCGAGGCAGTCATGCCGCACGACAAGGACCACGTGCTCGCCGACGTGCACCAGGCGAGCCCGACCGAGGTCGAGCAGGCGATCACGGCCTCCGCCGAGGCCTGGGAGGACTGGCACCGGCTGCCCTGGGAGGAGCGGGCCGCAGTCTTCCTCAGGGCCGCCGAGCTGCTCGCGGGCCCGTGGCGCTCGACGCTCGTGGCCGCGACGATGCTGAACCAGTCCAAGACGGCGCACCAGGCGGAGATCGACGCTGCCTGCGAGGTGATCGACTTCTGGCGCTTCAACGTCGAGTTCATGGTGCGGATCTACGAGGAGCAGCCGATCTCCTCCCCCGGCGTCTGGAACCGGATGGAATACCGGCCGCTCGAGGGCTTCGTGTTCGCCATCAGCCCGTTCAACTTCACCGCGATCGGCGCGAACCTGACCACGAGCCCGGCGCTGATGGGGAACTCCGTTCTATGGAAGCCGGCCTCGACCGCCGCCTACTCCTCGTACTGGACGCTGAAGCTGCTCGAGGAGGCCGGCCTGCCGCCCGGCGTCGTGAACCTCGTCTACGGCAGCGGCGCGGCGATCGGCGACCCCGTGCTGGCCAGCGAGCACCTCGCGGGCGTCCACTTCACGGGCTCGACCGAGGTCTTCCACTCGATCTGGAGGACCGTCGGCGAGAACATCGGCCACTACCGAAACTACCCGCGCATCGTCGGCGAGACCGGCGGCAAGGACTTCATCGTCGCGCATCCGAGCGCAGACGTGGACGCGGTCGCGACCGCGATCCTGCGCGGGTCCTTCGAGTACCAGGGCCAGAAGTGCTCTGCGGCCTCGCGCGTCTACGCGCCCTCGAACCTGTGGCCGAAGCTGCGCGAGCGGCTCGTGGAGGAGGTCGGCACGATCGCGATGGGCGACGTGAGCGACTTCTCGAACTTCATGGGCGCCGTGATCGACGACAAGTCGTTCGCGCGGCAACGTGAGGCAATCGAGCACGCGCGGGGGAACAACGCAGACGTCATTGCCGGCGGCGGCACCGACGACAGCGAGGGCTACTTCGTCGAGCCGACGGTGATCGAGACCAGAGACCCCCGCGACCGGCTGATGCAGGAGGAGTTCTTCGGGCCGATCGTGACGACCTACGTCTACCCGGCGGACGAGTGGGAGGAGACGCTCGAGCTCGTCGACGAGACGGCGCCGTACGGGCTCACGGGTGCGATCTTCTCGCAGGACCGCGTGGCGATCGACGAGGCGCAGGAGGCGCTGCGCTACGCGGCCGGGAACTTCTACGTAAACGACAAGCCGACGGGCGCGGTCGTCGGCCAGCAGCCCTTCGGCGGCTCGCGCGCGTCCGGAACGAACGACAAGGCCGGCTCGATGTGGAACCTGATCCGCTGGGTCAGCCCACGGACGATCAAGGAGACCTTCGTCCCGCCGCAGGACTACCGGTACCCGTTCCTCGCCGGCGACGACACCGACGGCGCGCCGGGCGGCCCCGGCGGCAGCCGCTGAGACGCCCGGCTCTCGTCGCGCTCGCGCTACTGCTGTTCGCTGCCTCGGTGGCGACGGCGGCACGCATCCGCGGCACGGCCGGGCCCGACCGCCTACAGGCGGCGAACGGCATCCGCGATACCGTCCTCTGCGGGCGCGGGCACGATCTCGCGACCGTCGACTGGCTCGACCGGGTCGCGGGCTGTGAGGTCGTCACGCGCCAGGCCTCGCGCGACCCGTACCGCAACGCGGAGAGCCAGCACGAGACCGAGGTCGAGCCCGACTCGTTCGCGTTCGGCACGACGGTGGTCGCGGTCTTCCAGGTCGGCCGCGTCTACGACGGCGGGGCACGCAACATCGGCTTCGCCGTCTCCCGCGACAGCGGCCGAACCTGGAAGCGCGGCTTCCTGCGCGGCCTCGTGCCTCGCGTGAGCGATCCGACCGTCGCCTACGACCGCCGCCACCACACGTGGCTCGCGGTCTCGCTGGTCTTCGGCGGCGGCCGCTCGTGGCTTGCGGTCAACCGCTCGTCCGACGGCCTGCACTGGGGCCCGCCGGTCACCGCGGTCTCGTACACGGGCCCCCTCGGCCAGGACAAGGAGTGGGCCGCTTGCGACAACTGGCCGCAGAGCCCGTTTTACGGCCGCTGTTACCTCAGCTACAGCGACGTCCCCGGCGAGCAGGTCGTGACGCAGGTCTCGGCCGACGGCGGTAGGGCCTGGGCGCCGCCGGCGACCGCGCCCGGCTTCCCAGGGCGCCAGTCGATCCGCGGAGCGTCGGCCCCGGGCGTGCAGCCGCTCGTCCTGCCGAGCGGCCGGGTCTTGATCGCCTACTACGACGAGAACAAGCTGTCGGTGCTGCGCTCCGACGACGGCGGCGCGACGTGGACGATGCAGGCCGGAGTCCTTCCCGTCGATTACCGCTGGCACCCGGGCCTGCGGACCGGGCCGCTGCCGACGTCGGCAATCGGCCTCGACGGCCGCGCCTACGTCGCCTGGGCCGACTGCTCCTTCCGGCGGGACTGCGTGGCGAACGACATCGTCTACACCTCGTCGCTCGACGGGATCGCCTGGAGCCCGGTGAGGCGGATCCCGACCGGTGGAGGCGACGCAGAGCTGCCGGGCCTCGACGCCGACCCGGCACGGAGCGGACGGCTCGCGCTGACCTACTACGTCCTGCGCGGCTCGGCCCTCGACGTGCGCTTCGTCTCCTCGTCCGAC
Source organism: Actinomycetota bacterium (assembly GCA_046728775.1). GTDB lineage: Bacteria > Actinomycetota > Thermoleophilia > Gaiellales > Gaiellaceae > AC-32. Next base: position 4,011 of record JBKPFI010000102.1, read on the forward strand.
GCGGGAACGAGCTGGAGCCGTCCGCAGCTGCTCAACTCGCGGCACGTGCCGATCGCAGGGATCGCGCCCACCTCGCAGGGCTCGATGGTCGGCGACTACATCTCGACCTCGTTCGCGGCCGGCCGGGCCGTGCCGGTGTTCGTCCTCGCCTCGCCGCCGCGCAGGGACCGGCTGCGAGAGGCAACCTTCACGGCGTCGCTGCCGGTTCCGTAGCAGTCAGGTCTGCGGCGGGAGCTCCGCGGCGCGCGCCGGGCGCCAGCCCCGCTTCCGCGCCCGCACCGCGATCCAGCCGGCACACGCAAGCGCGGGCAGGGCCAGGACGATGCCCGCGACCCGGACGCCGTACGCGCTCGCGATCGCTCCGTCGACGATGCTCGCGAACGGGCGGAGCCCGAGGAAGGCGACGCTCCATAGCGCCATGATGCGGCCGCGCTCCCACGGCTCGACCCCGAGCTGCAGCCGCGACGTCGCGTGCGTGTTCGAGGCGAGGTAGCCGAATCCCGCGAGGAAGAGCAGCGGCAGCGCGAGAGGCAGCCACGGCGTCAGCGAGAAGGCGACCATCCCGCCGCCGAGGAGGAGCAGCGTGGAGAACATCCGCAGCCGGCTTCCGCCCACCCGGCCCGCGACGACGAACGCGGCGGTCACCGCGCCCGCGCCGAACACGCCGATGATGTAGCCCGCACTCGTGTCCTTGCGGCCGAAGGCGTGCGCCCAGGCCGGCGCGAGCGTGTTCACCGGGTCGGAGGCGAAGCCGACCGCGGCGACGATCAGCAGGAAGACGGCGAGCTGCGGGCGGCGGCGCAGGATCTCGATGCTCGCGCGGACCTGGCCGACGAAGCCGCGGGCGAGCTCCTGCGCCTGCGGGCCGATGAAGAGGAGGGCGCACACGAAGATCAGGTACGACGCCGCGTTGATGCCGAAGGCGGCCGGAATGCCGAGGTACTCGACCGCGAGCGCCGCCGAGGCGGGCCCGAGCGCTCTGGCGAGGTTGAACGTCATCGAGTTGAGCGCGACCGCGGTCGGTACCTCGGGCTCCTCGACCAGCGTCGCGATCAGCGCCTGCTGCGCAGGAGCCGAGAAGGCGCTGACGATCCCGAGCGCGACCGCGTCGGCGATAACGACCGGAGGGGGCGCGAGCTCGAGTGCCGCAAGCAGCCCGAGGCCGCCCGACAGGGCGATCGCGATCGTCTGGCTGACGAGCAGCAGCTCGCGGCGGTTGAAGCGGTCCGAGGCCGCGCCGGCCCAGGGCGCGAGGATGAGGATCGGGATGAACTGCGAGAAGTTGAGCACCCCGAGCAGCAGCGCCGAGTGCGTCTGCCGGTAGATCAGCAGCGACGCGGCGAGGTTCTGAAACCACGTGCCGCTGGCCGAGAGCGCGTTGCCGAAGAAGTAGGGCCCGAAGCTGCGCCGGCGCATGAGCGCGAGCGCAGCAGCCGGGCCGACCGTAGAGGTCACGGCCGGACTTGTATCCGGCCGCGCACGGGCCTACCCGGACCTACGAGACGGTCCGATGCGCAAGCACCTCGTAACCCGTGGCGCTCGGCGGCGGCAAGCCTGCGTCGGCCACGGCTTGCCGAATCTCGGGATCGTCACCCATGCGGTGCCGGCCCTCCTCGCTGTCCCACATGTTGATGAGCATGATCCCGTCCTCCGTCTTGACGACGGTCGAAGAGACGCCGCCGTACTCCGCCGCCTTCCGCCGGGCGACCTCTTCGACCCCGCTCATCCGCGAGCGCAGCTCTTCGGGATCGCCCGGGAACTCCATGATCGAGACGACCTTGACGTCGGCCATCGCCGCTCCTTTCGCTCGGTTCCGACGCGACCGTACTACGCTCGGCCTGTCCCTTGGGTCGCGGTTAGGCTGGCGCCATGGCCGCTGCGCTCGTGACCGGGGCGTCTCGCGCAGCCGGGATAGCCGCGGCCGTGGCGCGGGCCCTGGCGCGCGACGGCTGGGCGCTGGCGCTGACGGGCTACCCGCCCCACGACGCTCGTGAGGGCTGGAGCTCGGAGCCGGTCGAGCTCGCGCGGGAGCTCAACGCAGCCTGGCACGAGGACGACCTGGGCGACCCGGAGGCTCCCACCCGCGTTCTCGACGCGGCCGAGCGTGCGGTCGGCGCGCTCAGTGCTCTCGTGAACGTCCACGCTCACTCCGAGACAAGCGGGCTCCTGGAGGCGACGCCCGAGCAGCTGGACCGCCACTGGGCCGTGAACGCGAGAGGCACGGCCCTGCTCTCGGCCGAGTTCGCGCGGCGCTACCGGGGAGAGGCGGGCGCGGGCCGAATCGTCAATTTCACGAGCGGCCTGCCTCTCACCGGCGAGCTGGCCTACGCGGCCAGCAAGGGAGCGCTCGAGTGGATCACGGTCTCGAGCGCCGCCGGGCTCGCGCCCCGCGGCATCACCGTCAACGCCGTCGATCCCGGGCCGACGGACACCGGGTGGCTCTCGCCGGAGCTCCGCGAGCGGGTCGAGTCGGAGATGCCGCTCGGCCGCCTAAGCCGGCCAGAGGACGCCGCCGGCTTGGTCGCCTTCCTCTGCTCGCCTGCGGGCGGCTGGATTACCGGCCAGATCCTGCATTGCGACGGCGGCTGGAGCTCCGCCCGATCCGTGCGCCTCGGCCGCGAGCCCGCCTGAGCTCAGGCCCGGCCGGCCTTGTGCAGCTGTGCATAGATCGAGCGCGCCGTGCGCTCGGGGATCCCGGGCACGCCCTCCAGTTCCTCCTGGGACGCTGACAGAAACCGCTCCGCCGAGCCGAAGTGCCGCAGCAGCGCGCGCCGCCTGGCCGGCCCGACGCCCTGCAGCGTGTCGAAGATCGACTCCCGTGCCTGCGCGTCGCGACGCTGCCGGTGGAAGCCGAGCGCGAAGCGGTGTGCCTCGTCGCGCACGCGCTGCAGAAGGTGGAGTCCCGGGGAGTCGCGCTCGAGGACGATCGGGTCGGGCTGTCCGGGCACGAAGACCTCCTCCTCGCGCTTGGCCAGCGCGATCACGGCCACCCGCGGCAGGTCGTGGGCCTGCATCGCCTGCAGCGCCGCCGCGAGCTGGCCCTTGCCGCCGTCGATCACGACGAGGTTCGGCGTTGCTGCGAACGACTCGTCGTAGCTGTCCGCAGCCGGGCCGGCCTCGAGACGCGCGAACCGCCGCGAGACGACCTCCGCGAGCGCGGCGTAGTCGTCCTGGCCGTCAAGCGTTCGCACGCCGAACTTCCGGTAGTGCGCCTTCTTCGGCAGCGCGTCCTGGAAGACGACCATCGAGCCGACGACCGAGGCGCCCTGGATGTTCGAGACGTCGTAGCACTCGATCCGCAGCGGCAGGCTTTCGAGGTTGAGTGCCTCGCGCAGCTCCTCCAGCGCCTCGACCCGCCGCAGGCGCTTGCGCTCAGCCTGGACCGTCTCCGACTCGAGCGCCACACGCGCGTTCTCGCTCGCGAGCTCCTGCAACCGCCGCTTCTCGCCGCGCCTGGGCGCGCGGACCTCGACCCGCGAGCCCCGCCGTTCCGAGAGGAACTCGGCCAGCGCGCTCGTGTCGCCCGCGTCCGGCGGCACGACGATCTGCGGCGGCACGCTCGGCGCCGAGCCGTAGTACTCGGTGGCGAACGCCTCGAGCAGCGTCGCCGTGTCCTGGCCTTCGACGTTCTCGAGGTGGAAGCCGTAGCGGTCGATCAGCCGCCCGTCCCGCAGCGGGAAGACCTGCACCGCGGCGCGGTTGCCGTTGCTCGCGATCCCGATCACGTCGACCGTCCCGACTGAGCGCCGGTCGGCCGCCTGCCGCTCGACGAGATGCCTCACCGAGAAGAGCCGGTTGCGGTAGCGCGCCGCCTCCTCGAACCGCTCGGCCTCCGCGGCCTCGCGCATCTTCCGTTCGAGCTCGCGCTGGATCGGTCGCGTCTCGCCCGAGAGGAACTCGATCACGCCCTCGATGATCGTCCGGTAGTCCTCCTTGGAGACGTATCCCACGCATGGGGCGAGGCAGCGCTCGATGTGGTAGTCGAGGCACGGAATCCCCGAGTGGCGCCCGGGCTTCGGCCCCTCGCAGGGCCGGTAGGGGAAGACGCGGTTGAGCACGTCGAGCGTCTCGCGCACCTTCTTCGCGTTGGCGTAGGGGCCGAAGTACACGACCCTGCGGCGGTGCCGCTCGCGGGTGAACATCACGCGCGGGTAGTCGTCCTCGACCGTGACCGCGATGTACGGGAACGACTTGTCGTCGCGCAGCCGGACGTTGAACGGCGGCCGGTGGCGCTTGACGAGGTTCTGCTCGAGGTGGAGGGCCTCGACCTCGGTGTTCGTGACGATCACCTCGAGGTCGGCGACCCGCTCCGGGAGGCTCCGGATCGTCGCGCGCCCGGCCGACGGGTGTGCCTGGAAGTAGCTGCGCACGCGCGGCCGTAGCGACTTCGCCTTGCCGATGTACAGCACCTCACCCCGCTCGTCCCGGAATAGGTAAACACCGGGCTTCGCCGGAAGCCTCTTTAGCTGCTCCTCGACGCGTGTGGGCATGGCGGGGCAAGGGTAGCCTCCGACCCCGTGAAGAAGGCCGTGCTCGCAGCGGCCGTCGCGGCCGCGGCCGTCGGCGGGGTGATCGCGGCGGTCGTCCTCTCGTCGGGAGGCGGGAGCGCCTCGCCGCCGGGGCCGGATCGCACCCGTGCGACGCAAGCCTCGACGCCGGTGGCGACCACGGTTGCCCCGACCGGAACGGAGGGGACACCGACGACCGCGACGGCCCTGCCGGCGAGCGCGACGCGCCCCGTCGACACCAGCTCCGTGCAGCTGCCGCCGCCTCCGAGCCCGCAGAGCCCGCGGAAGCGCTCGTTCGTCGTCGGCGTCGTCGACGACGCGCTCGCGCAGCAGAGTCCAGGCTTCGCGCAGGCGCAGGTGAAGATCTCCCGCGCGGCGGGGTTCGACGCCGCCGTCGTGTCGGCGACGTGGCACCGGGGCCAGCGCCGCCCACCGAACGCGCTCGTTCGGGTCCTGCGCAACGTCGGCCACGCCACCAAGAGGGCGCGGATGCAGTTCGTCGTCATGCTCTGGCACGGGTTCGGCCGCGACACACCGCGGACGGAGGCCGAGCACTCGAACTTCGCCGCCTACGCGGGGACGCTCGTCCGGGCGCTGCCGGCGCTGCAGAGCGTGATCGTCGGCAACGAGCCGAACCTGAGCACGTTCTGGAAGCCGCAGTTCGGCCCGGGCG